>NZ_JBAWDL010000270.1:0-24601 GCF_049590715.1 Flavobacterium sp. | reverse complement strand
TCATGAAGACCATGTGGAAACTACAGCTCACGTTCGAACCAAACCTACTGAAAAACAAATAGATTCGTTACTGAATAAGTTCAAAGTTTCCGAAGCACATGCTGGAAAATTTGGACGATTGATCATTCAAGATGCGGGTGGAAGAATGAAACCTATCAATACCTTTTCATCTGAACTACTTCGAAAAGTAAGTCATGCTAACGATTATAAAGGGATGAATTCAGACCAAGTATTTCTATCCATGTCCCAATACGCACAATTATGGATTGAAGTGCCAATCATTTATATCAAATCTGGAAATGATAGTATCCGAAAAATTATTGGTATTGATACTAAAGCTAAATACGCTCCTTTTGTTTCTTTCTTTGATGAAAAAGGCAATTATAAATTAACACCTTATTTAGATGAGGCTTATAAGGCAGCCAATCCAAATCAGTTTCAAAAAGATTTTGTGGAAACGGATAAAAAAGTCAACTTGATGGAATCAGCCTTGAGTGGTTCTATTTTGAAAATTTTCCCAATTCCGAATAATGCTAACAATAAGTGGATTTCCTTTTTAGAAGTGGGAGAATCAGGAATGAAAGGAATGGATTCTACGTACACCAAAACGGTATTGCCGTTGTATTTTGGTTCTTTGAATAATGCTTCGATTTCTAATGATTACAAAAATGCAGATGATTTATTAGAAAGTCTACATGGTTTTCAACGAAAATTTGGAGCTAATGTAATGCCTTCAGAAGATAAGGTGACCGCTGAAATTTTGTATAATAAATATGATGTATTTCAAAGATTGTCTTATTGGTATATTTATGCTTCCATTTTGATGTTGTTTTTTACTATTATGCGCATTTTCAAAGAGCGTAGAATATTAAAAATAGCTGTAAATACCATGCATGTTGTAGTAGGATTGTTGTTTGCCTTACATACAGCAGGTTTAATTGCTCGTTGGTATATTTCAGGTCACGCACCATGGAGTAATGCGTATGAATCTATTATTTATATTGCTTGGGCAACCATGTTTTTTGGTTTAGCGTTTGATATAAAATCGAAATTGACAGTTGCATCTTCTGCCTTTGTTACAGCAATGATTTTGATGGCGGCGTATATGAACTGGATTGATCCGGAAATAGCTAATTTACAACCTGTATTGAATTCGTATTGGTTGATGATTCACGTGGCGGTTATTGTAGCTAGTTATGGGCCTTTTGCTTTGGGAATGATTTTAGGTTTTGTATCCTTATTGCTTATCTTTTTTACCAATGAAAAGAATAAAGAAAAAATGGATTTGAACATTCAAGAAATCACTTATATAAACGAAATGGCTTTAACGATTGGTTTAATCATGTTAACCATTGGGAATTTCCTTGGAGGACAGTGGGCTAATGAAAGCTGGGGACGTTACTGGGGTTGGGATCCAAAAGAAACTTGGGCTTTAATTAGTATAATGGTTTATGCCTTTGTGATTCATGCTCGTTTTGTTCCTTCGTTAAGAGGGAAATGGTTTTTCAATCTAATGAGTATGTTTGCTTTTATCTCGATTTTGTTTACCTATTATGGGGTGAATTTTCACTTAGTGGGACTGCACTCGTATGCGAGCGGTGAAGCAAAATCTCTAGATTGGATTTGGTATACGATGGGAACAATTGCTTTCATAGGAGCAATTACCTATCCAAAATATAGAAAGTATTATAAGAAGTAAATACTACACCTCAAGCCCGAAAAGTTTAATTTTCGGGCTTTTTTTTTAGGAGCAAATTGTATTGTTTCCAGAACAACGATCCCTCCCGTTATTCGTTGCAATCTCTTGTATTTGCTATCGCCATACAAGAGGATTTTCACTGCTACCGGGGCTATTTACATCGCCTTATTTTCAAATCAACGAATGTGTAGTTTCGTAAAGAGAAAACATTAAGAATTAACACAAAGTCATTACGAGGAACAAAGCAATTTTATCGGATTATTTGACTAAGTATTTCATACATCCTAATTGACTCATTGTTACGTGATGGAACGCGGATGAAATGGATTAACTAGTACTTTTTGGAAACGGGTCTCGCGTGAGTGATAGGAGCAAACCGCCATAGCGGTGCGGATAGCACGACAGCACGATGCAAAGGGGCTTTGTTAAGACAAAGTAGATTAAGCCACTTTGTATCGTGGTGGCACGCCCAAATAAATTTTAATAGGCCTAATTTTTTCGGTGTTTCCAGCGATTATGAGTCCAGAAATAATATTCAGGTGCTTCGTGTATTTGTTTTTCGACTTCATGAATAAAGTCATGTGTGATTTGGAATTCAGTTGTCGTTTTTGGGTCATCAGTGATAGGGATAAAAGTAGCTTGGTAATACCCTCGTTTTACTTTTTTAACTTTGACAAAAACAACACTTAAATCATACTTACGAGCGATCATTTCGGCTCCAGTGTGTACAGGAACAGTAACACCCATAAATGGATAGAAATGAAAAATACGGTCTAATCTGGGAGATTGATCACTAGCTAAACCATACATACAAGCTGTTTTTTCTCTTTGGTTTTTAGCAATAAATGGAATTGTTTCTCTAGTTACAACTAATTCAGTTCCGTATTTAGAACGAATACCTCGTATTAAGCGATCAAAATATTTATTGTTTATTTTTTTATAAGTAGCTACACCTTTAAGACTCGTTTTATTATTTACTGTTAATAACCATTCCCAGCTGGCATAATGGGAGGCTAATAAAATAATGCTTTTTCCTGTTTTCTCGTATTCTTTAATTAATTCAATGTTGGTGATAGCAAAACGTTTGTTCATTTCTTTGGGAGACATAGTCATTGTTTTGACCATTTCAAGAAACATATCACATAGGTGTTCGTATGATTTTTTTTCAATTTTTAGACGTTCAGAAGTACTAAGATGAGGTAAGGCCAAGGCTAAATTAGTGCGTACTACTTTTTTTCTGTATCCAATGATATAATAAACAATCAGATAAATAAAATCAGATAAAAAATAAAAAAGACGAAAAGGGAGTATAGAAATAAACCAAAGAAAAGGATATGCGATAAGATATACAAGATATTGCATGCAGTATTTTTTCTTGCAAATATAAGTCAAAAATGAATAGTATATAAACATAATGAGGTACAATAGGACTCTTGAAGAATCACTATATTTACAGTTCACAATTATAAAATTTTATGAATAGTATTTTAATAGCAATCATTCTTGCGAATGTATTAATGAGTTACAAAGGGTTTAATGATGTCCAATTCTTTAGAAAACATGAATTTCATATGGGGAGTGTGCTCTCTGGTGAAAAAATTAGAATTATTTCTTCGGCTTTTTTGCATGCAGACATTGGTCACTTGGTTTTTAATATGTTGACACTTTACTTTTTTGCTCCAGTAGTGATGGGGTATTTAGGGGATGTATCTTTTATTCTTATTTATTTTGGAAGTTTGATTTTTGGAGGACTATTGACTATTTATTTTCATAGAAAAGAGTATGGTTATAGAGCAATAGGTGCTTCTGGAGCGGTAACGGGTATTTTGTATTCAGCTATTTTATTACGACCTGATATGATGTTAGGGCTGTTTTTTGTAATTCCTATTCCTGCTTATATCTTTGGAATTGTCTATTTGTTGTATTCTATTTATGGGATGAGGGCTAAAAATGATAACATTGGTCATACCGCTCATTTTGGCGGTGCAATAGGAGGATATATTTTAACGTTAGTGATACAGCCACAATTGCTTTTTGATCATATGATGATGGTGGTTTTATTGACGATTCCAATTATCGTTTTGTTTGCAATGGCTAAAATGGGGAAACTATAATGGCATAACTTTTGAAAACATTAAATCATATAACAACTTAATAAATTAATTAAAATGAAAAAAATAATATTGATTATTGGAATGCTTTTTATGTCATTATCACAAGCACAGGAAATGAAACCTATTCCTCAAATTAGCGTTTCAGGTGAAGGGAAGATAAAAGTAATTCCAGACGAAGCCCTTATTTCTGCAACAGTTGAAACTAAAGGGACAAATGCTAAAGACGTAAAAAAACAAAATGATATACAAGTTGAAGCGGTATTAAAACTCATTAAAAAAATGAATTTGAATCCTGCTGATTATAAAACACAACGTGTAGCTTTGAATCCGCAATACGACTACGAAAAAAAGAAACACAATTATAATGCGACTCAAACTATTGAAATCCTGTTGAAAGATTTATCTAAGTACGATGAATTAATGGAAGGATTAGTTGATAACGGTATTAATCGCATCGATAATGTTGTTTTTCAATCTTCAAAAATGGATCAATACCAGTCTGATGCTAGAAAATTAGCTATGAAGAATGCTAAATTAAAAGCCGAAGATTATTTGTCAGGAATGGGACAAAAAATAGGTAAAGCATTAAGTATTACTGATAATTCTCAAAATTACCATCCTCAACCTGTTTATGCACGTATGAAAACAATGGCAATGAGTGATGAATCAGCACCAAGAGAAACACTTGCTGCAGGTGAAATTGATATTGTTGCAAATGTAAGTGTGAGTTTTATTCTGGAATAATTAAAAGTATAAATGATAAAGAGGTGAAACATATCAATGTCTCACCTCTTTTTTATTAGATGATTTTTTTAATCACTCGGAGTTTGTGTGTATGTCTATTGGTCTCAGGATTATAGATTCCTAAATGATCAATTCGGTCGATTCTAACTTTTCCACTGGCATGGATAATGTAGTTATTCTCCATAATAATTCCTACATGGGTAATGTTTCCTTCTTCGTTGTCAAAAAAAGCTAAATCACCAGGTTCACTCTCTTCAATGAAACTCAAAGCTTCTCCTTGTGTGGCTTGTTGTGAAGCATCTCTAAGAAGTTTGTAGCCATTAAGTTTGTATACCATTTGTGTAAAACCAGAACAATCAATACCAAAAGGTGTTTTTCCTCCCCAAAGATAGGGTGCATTTAAAAATAAATAAGCAGTATTAATGAGGTTAGATTTGTTTTTTACTCCATTTGCTTTGTTCCCTTCAAATTCATAGCCGCTAGTATTGATTTCATTGTTATATAGGAATGAAAGACTTGCGGCTAATGGAATTGGAATTAATAAATTCGTTGTTGTAGTTACATATTCAATCAAATCAGCATTTAGAATAACGGTATCGTTTGAAAGTTGGTTGTAATTATTTTCAGAGATAAGTTGGCATTGTTTTGAATCAATCCATCCTTCATAACCATCATATTGCATTTGGATACGAAACCATTGTTTTTGTTGTTCTAAAACTTTAAAATGCTCACCAAATAAAACTTGGGAAACAATTTCACTTCTATCCGACGGCTCAAACCGAAGGGGGATTATAGCCAGATTACAAATTCCGAACATTTATGGTCATTTATGAGTTGAGTTATATGTATTTCCTATAAAAATAAGATTTTCAAATAACATATTATTTAAGCATTTTCAATTACAATTGCGGATGCGCCACCGCCACCATTACAAATGGCTGCTGCACCAATTGTACCTTTATTTTGTTTTAATACATTGATTAAGGTGACTAAAATTCGAGCACCAGAACATCCTAATGGATGTCCTAATGAAACAGCTCCTCCATTTACATTTACTTTAGTAGAATCAATTTCTAAGATTTTAGTATTGGCTAAACCTACTACGGCAAAGGCTTCATTAAATTCAAAAAAATCGACTTCATTCAATGTGATTCCAGCTTTATCTAAGGCTTTAGGTAATGCTTTTGAGGGACTTGTTGTAAACCATTTTGGTTCTTGAGAAGCATCGGCATATCCTCTTATAAAAGCCAAAGGTTTTAGTCCTAGGGCTTTTGCTTTTTCTTCAGACATTAAGATTAAGGCAGCAGCGCCATCATTAATAGTTGAGGAATTGGCAGCTGTAACTGTTCCGTCTTTGCTAAAAGCAGGATTTAAAATAGGAATTTTTTCAAGAATAACATTCGTGAATTCTTCGTCAGTGTCTATAATTACAGGAGCTCCTTTTCGTTGTTTGACGATGACAGGAACGACTTCATTGCTGAATTTTCCAGTGTTCCATGCATTTGCTGAACGAGTATAGGATTCTATAGCGTAAGCATCTTGAACTTCTCTACTTAGTTGATATTCTGAAGCACACAAATCAGCGCAAACGCCCATGGCTTGATGATCATAAGCATCGCTTAGACCGTCTTTTTGCATGCCGTCAATGAGTGTAGTTGATCCAAATTTAGTTCCAGAACGTAAATAACTATAATGTGGAATCATACTCATGTTCTCCATTCCACCTGCAACTACAATCTCCGCATCACCGCAAGCTATGGCTTGAGCGGCTAACATGACTGCTTTCATTCCTGAGGCGCACACTTTATTTACTGTTGTGCAAGTTATAGTGTCAGGTAAGCCTGCAAAACGTGCTGCTTGCTTTGCGGGTGCTTGTCCAGAACCAGCTTGAACGACTTGCCCCATATAAACTTCATCAATTAAATTTGCGTCTAATTGAATAGCATCCAATGCTCCTTTTATAGCAATGGCGCCAAGTTCAGGTGCTGGAGTGGTAGATAAACCTCCCATAAATTGACCAATAGGAGTTCTAACAGCAGAAACGATAACAATTTTTTTGCTCATAGCAGTAAAATGATTAGTTAGCTTAGCAAATTTAATCTTTTTTGAACACTTTTTAGATTTTGAATTTAGGAATCTAGTAAATAGAAAATTTAATACTATTTTTTCAATGCTATATGTTTGATTGTGAACTGTTTTTAATAAAATATTAAAAAACTGTAAAAAAAAGCGTCAAAATAGTTGTGAATAACGGGATGATGTCTTAGATTTGCAACCGCAAAACGAGACACGTTCTCTGAGCTTGGAGGGGTGCCAGAGTGGTAATGGAGCAGTTTGCTAAACTGTCATCGAGTGATCGGTGCCAGGGTTCGAGTCCCTGTCCCTCCGCATTATTTTTAAGTTTCAATGTTAGTATTTGAATCTTGAAAAAGAAAAGCATAAAAAACCGGAATAAAATATTTTCGGGGTGTAGCGTAGCCCGGTTATCGCGCCTGCTTTGGGAGCAGGAGGCCGCAGGTTCGAATCCTGCCACCCCGACAAACTTTTTCATAAGTTGTAAAAGAAATGGACGCATAGCTCAGCTGGATAGAGCACCTGCCTTCTAAGCAGGCGGTCGAAGGTTCGAATCCTTCTGCGTTCACTTTAAAAATCAAGCCTTTACAGAAATGTAAAGGCTTTTTTTATGCCTTGTGATGAACATTTGACGAACATTATAGGATCAATCCTAAAACCTGTGGATTAATAAAAATTAAGCATATATATTTGTTAGTCTAAAAAGGAAAAACTCAATATTTCTAACACCTCAAAATTGATATCTAAAAGCTTTTATTTTGGCATTGAAAGGTATTACTATTTTAGAGTCTGTCACTAAGCTTTCAATCTATTGATTTCTTTTAAAAAGCGCACACTCCTGTATTAGCCGAGTCCCGTCGGCTACTGAATTTCAATCTCTAAAACGATTTATTAGTATCTTCGTTAAACCATCATTTGTGAGCGATGTGTAGATATACCAGATGGCCACGTAGAATATATTGAATTGTTGTTTCCTCAAAGAATCCTTTGAAATTAATTTATTGGTCTCAAATAATTATTGAAATTATGTATTTTATTGCATTTAGCTTTAGCTTCTGAAAATTTTAGCCACTGATTAAAAAGATTAATCAGTGGCTAAAGTTTTAATTTTCAGACTTTCAGTTCATAGCCAAACCTATGAACTGAAAGTCTATAGGTTTGGTTAAACGACATTCCTTGAGTATTGAATTAATCTCTTTTAAATGTAGATGAAGTATCTCTTCTCTTTTTTATAGGAAGTTAACAGCTTGATAAGATCAATAAAGGAAACTTGCATTTGTAATTTATTTTAAATTAAAATATCGAAATTTAATATTTGCTCTATTACTTTTTGACTTGCTCTCTTTTTAATATAATACTATTGTAAAGCGTTTATCTTTTTAAACTAAAGTGCCCTTTGTGTTCTCTTTCGGGTACATATAATTTAATAGTGTACCAATAATCATCAGCAGGAAGTGGAGCTCCATTAAATGTCCCATCCCATCCATCACTTGATGGAGTCATTTGTTTTAATAATTTACCATATCTATCGTATATGTAGATTAATGAATTTGCGTTCTGAATTGGTATCCCTTTAAAGTTCCAGCGATCATTATATCCATCATTATTAGGAGTAAAGAATTTTGGAGCACCAATAACATATACTGTAGTTTGTATAGGTGGTCCGCATCCATTTATATCTTTTACAGAAACTTCATAAATGCCAGGTGATACATTGTTGAAATAATTTGATTTTTGGAAATAACTACTATCTGCATTAATACTATATTCATAATCACCATTTCCAGTAACATTTATTGTGATGGAATTGGATTCGGCTAAATCTTTTATTACAATTGGAGTTAATGTGAATTTAGGAGCTTCAGAAGAAATAACTTCCATTTTTCGTTCACTTGAACAGAAGTCATTAGGAGCTGTAAAATTTACTATTACTGTATAAATTCCTTTCGATGTTGCATTGTAAGTTGATGAAATAGCACCTGATATCTCTATTTCGTCTTTAAACCATTTATAACTAAAGTCAGATTCACTAGCTCCTGGTTGTAGTCCTGCATTTAGTGTAACATAAGCAGTAGGATCGTCGGAACAAATTAAATATGGTTTTCCATTTAAATTAGTGTCGATTTCAGGTTTTGGGTTTACTACAAATGAAATTGTTGTAGGTGGTGAAGTACAAGTAGGATTTTGTGAATTTTCTACTATTGCAGTTATGTCTTGGGTACCTGAATTAAAAGGGTTTGGAAGAGGACTTGGTAGAATAAAACCATTTTGATCTTTATAAATCACTTTCATTATAGTGGTATCTTGACTTCCTAATAAGATCGAATTAAAATCGGTGGTATCAAATGCATATTTTCCATCTTGTAGAAGAGGGTTTGTTTCATCATCACAAACAGCCGTCCCAGGAGGAGTTGCAGCTATATATGGAGTTTCATCTACTGTGAATTCAATTTTAACAAGATCGGCAGCACACATTAAGCTTGTGTTATTTGTTACTATTGCTGTAATAATTTGTGTTCTTGTTTTAAATGAAGCTGGGAATGGACTAGTGATTAGATTTCCAAGTTCATCTGTTAAAGGATTTCCAGTAGCATTATAGTAAGTTATAGTTAAATTAGCTGGATTTTGACTACCTATTAAAGTAGATTCTAGAGATGAAGTATTAAATGTAGCTGAATTAGGTAGGGTAGGATCTATTTCTTCGTTACATAATCTCCCAATTACCACTGGATAAGTATTTGGTAATGCTTCTACATCTAAAATAGTAAATGGGTTTGGTATTGAAGAGCAAGAAACTCCATTAGCAATTCCAGTCACTTTGATCCAAATATTTTGCTGGTTAGGTGTTGTATTTCTATAAGCAGTAATGTTAGTTATAGGGGTATTTGACAAAGCATCAGCCTCATCTTTGTAAAAATCTATATTGTAATTGATTCCAATAGGCGAAGTCGGTAATTGTGATCTTATATCAGTTTCTGCGCTGGTTAAATTAAAGGTTGCAATTCCATCATAATTACTATTGAGTGTTCCTGAATTATCGTCACATTCAGTAATAGTGAAGTTGTAAACTACAGGTAATTCTGTGCCAATTACGATCAAGGCTATTTCGGATACAGCTGAAGGGCAACCAATAGTGTTTTCTATTCTAGCCCAAACAGAGCTATTAAAAGCAGTAGTATTTTGGTAAGTTGTTGGGTTTGAAATTAAGCCCGTTGCTCCTCCAGTTTGTGCTTCTAAAAGAGAAGTGTAATAGCTTAAGGTAACTAAGCTTTCGGATGTAATGTCTGATTCTTTAGTTGTTAAATTAAATACTGTAATTCCGTCTAAATCATCATCGCATATTACATAATCAACATTAGGTTTATATGTAATTCCATTACTTACATTTAAAGTAACAACATTTGACGTCACCTTACTACAAATGTTATCTTTTGCTGTGACTATAACTTTATATTGATGCAAGTTCATTGCAGTCGTAACATTTGTTATGTTTAATATAGAAGTGGTTGCTCCGTTGTAGATATTAGCATCATCTATGATTGGAGTCCAAGTGCTACCAGTATCAGTAGAAACCTCCCATTGGTATGCATCACCGATTTTAGTGATTACTGAAATGCTAGTGTTTCCTCCACTGCAAATAGGGGTGGGGTCAGTAGGTTGATCAGCAGGTAATATTACAGCTGAATCGGCAATTGCAAAACTACTATTCGCTGGAGTCGTAGCTCCGTATTCTTGAATGTCAGTACAACCATCATCATCACTATCTAATTCACGATAATTTGATATTCCATCTCCATCTGCATCGGGATTTATACTATTAGCTAAAGCATTGGTTCCAGATTCATCTGAATCACTTACTCCGTCACCATCACTATCTGTATCTAAGTAATCAGGAATACCATCGCCATCAGTATCGACAGGAGTTAAGCCAGTACCAAATGCAATGTAAATACCATTTGCATCAACAGGGTCGCCTGGAGATATGATTATTGGAGAATTATTTTGTGCTTCAATCGTATCAAGAATACCATCATCATCACTATCTGTATCTCTTTGGTCAGGTTTTCCATCGCCATCAGAGTCTATTGGAACACAAACAGCATAAATCTTAAATGTTGATTTGTTTGTATTTGTATCCGAAAGGTTAGTATGGGTAAAAGATAATGTCTTCGTAGCATCTGATAAAAATACAAAAGATCCATTTCCAGCAGGTAATGATGCGGAACCACTTAATTTGAATCGAATTTCATTAGAGGTAAATCCATTTTGATTTGGTTCATATATACCATCAAAGTCGGTATCAATTAGTAATTGATTTAGTGGGTCTAATATAGTAACACTTTTATCAAAATCAGATTTAATTATATATTCGGCATTTGGATTCATTAAATCTGAAGCATTTGCGGAATTTACATATTCAAAGCCTAATGTTATAGGATCAGAAAATGTCATGGTATAATTTAATTTTTTTCCTTTTCCTACAGGGATTTCGGTTACAAAGCTACCATCAGTTTGCCCTATAATTGTGCTTCCTGCTGATGAAGTAATTGTTCCTGCAAACCCATTAGAATAGCCACCTACTCCTCCAGCGGTAATATTACCAGTTGTTAGGTTTGAAATATTAGCCTCTTGATTGCCGTAAGATTCGGTACAGTTTGTAATACCATCATTGTCATTGTCTTGATCAATATTGTTATTTATACCATCGTTATCATAATCTCCTGGGCATTCGCTAACGGGAACTTTAGAAGAAATAAATTCACTCGATGCGCAGATATTAATTTTTGCTACAATATGATAATTACCAGGTTCTCCTTCTACAGGGGTGTAATCAGCTGTATCTGCACCAGGATGTGTAGCGGGATCAATAGCTATGTCGTTGTTGTACCATTGAAAAGTATTGTATTTAGTACCATCAATAGATAGTTTTACATTTGGAATACAAAGTGCAGGATTTGTTATGTTTAAAGGATTAAAACTAATTATTGGCGCAGAGTCAAAACCAGAATAGTAACCACCATAAGAAGCTACATTGTTTCTTCCATAATAGGATACATATACTTGTTTTGTAGAAACAATTGTTTGATTTCCTGTTAAAACACCTGTACCACTTACTCTATACTTTTCATAATTAGGATTCCCTGTAATTGTTGTAGCCCCAGTAAGCGTAGTTCCATTTAAGGTAACGGTAGAGCCAGCTTCAGTGACGATGTTTAATGTACTGTCGTCAAAGGATTTAATACCTATAAGATCAATATTAGGTATATTATTTACTGTATTGGGAGTGGCACAATTTATCGGGGGAACAAAAAACATATTTTGGTTTGCAGCACTATTATTATATCCGCAAATACTTTGATAAGCAAACACCTTCTCAGTAGTCGTAACATATAGACTTTTATTTATAAATTGACTTCCATCAATATCAAAATACTTTACACCTGCGGTGGTTGTTAGAGGAGTTACTACTGTCCCTCCATTGATGGTTACTGTTCCAGGGTTGTTTTTGTCAAAAGGTATTAATAAAACACGCTCCAAGCTAGTAAGACCTTCTCCTTGAATAAAGATGTATTCTTTTCCTACTTTTTCTATAGGTACAATTTGATCAAAACCCACATCTTTTGCTCCCGTATTTGTTCCATTATTACCTGCAAAAGATCCACATGCAACAGCAACAGGTTTGTCTGTATGAACCAATGCACCAATTATTTTAGCACTATTTGATGGAGAACCTCCTCCAGTTAATGCTAGAATATAACTATCATCTTTATTTAATATAATTGGTTGTGTGATAGTAGAGAAGTTACTTCCGTTAGGCAGTACAGCAGCTGGATCTATGTCAGATATAGTCAGAATTGTATTGTTCTCAGTTGCAAGAACAGATACAAAGTTAACTGCTTGATTATCAACGACAGGATTGTACATTGCACCTATTCTAAAGTCTGTTCCTAATGCGTTTTCTCCTTTAGAAACAATACCTCCTGCTTGATTTCCACCATTGATTCTCATACTGACATATACTGGTTCGTCAGCTTCTACTCTATATCCTTTGTTGCTAAAACGCATATCAGGAGTTGATACAGTGTATATGAATTCACTAGAAGTTTGGTTATTTGCAATAAGATGTATGCGTGGATTTGCATTACTAACAGTTGTATTTGTAACTAAGCCACCAATTTCTATAATCTTAATATTTACTGGGCTTGTTGATGGAGTCGAAATATATAGATAATGGTCATTTACAGCACCATTTCCTGTTATTGGTGGGATGTAGTGCTTTTTGCTTAACTGTGAAAAAGAACTTATTGATAATAAAAGAAAAAAAAGGTAAAGTAGTTTTTTCATTGGTAACTTATTTATAATCCGGTTAAAAAAATGATTAGTGGTCTTACAAACAGAATTAATATTAAATTTCAATATAATATATGTTATTTATTATAATAAAAAATAATACCATGTGTTATTAAGTATATTAATTTACATGGCATTAAATAAATCTAACTTGATTTTGAGTATTCAAAATTTAAAGTGAAACAAATAATACTAATTCAGTAATATAATAAGGCAAGTAACATAAAACTGTTAAATTAAAAACTTCGATATTTACCATATTTCAGTTCTTTTTTACCACATGAATTAAAAAAATGTTAAATTATTACAGTAAATTAATCTTTCTAATGTAGTATGAGAATTTTATTAATTTAGAATTGACATGCTGTTTTGGTTTTAAAGTAAAATAGCCTTGTCAATTTTTTAATAATTGACAAGGCTATATTATTGAAATTTTTAAATATTACTTCCTTACATAAGGAGGGAGTAATTTTGAGCTAACCTCACCAAAACCGATCCTTACTTGACTGTTTTTGCAAAAGCCTTTCATAATTACCGTATCATTATCATTGATAAACTTGCGCTCTGTTCCGTCATTTAACTTAATGGGTTCTTTTCCTCCCCAAGTTATTTCTAACATAGAGCCGTAACTTTCTTTTGTAGGACCAGAAATTGTTCCGGATCCCATCATATCTCCTGAATTGACTCTACATCCATTGGATGTGTGATGTGTTAGTTGTTGATTCATAGTCCAATACATATATTTAAAATTGGATTTGCTAACAATAGTTGGTGTTTCAATACCTTCAGGTTGTATAGCTACCTCAAGATGAATATCAAAGGAATGTTTTCCTTTTTGTTGTAAATAAGGTAGTGGACTTGGATTTTGTTTTGGACTAGATGTTCTAAAAGGTTCTAAGGCATCCATTGTTACAATCCATGGAGAGATAGATGTAGCGAAATTTTTAGATAAAAAGGGACCAAGTGGTATATATTCCCATTTTTGAATATCTCTCGTGCTCCAATCATTTAATAATACCATTCCAAAAATATAATCTTCGGCTTCATTTATTGGGATTATTTCACCCATAATATTAGTATCAGTTGTAATAAAGGCTGTTTCTAATTCAAAATCAACACATCTTGCAGGACCAAATACAGGTGAATTTTCTCCATGAGGAAGTGTTTGTCCCATGGGTCTATGAACTGAGATTCCTGACGGTATAATAGTTGAACTTCTGCCATGATAGCCAATGGGCATATGTACCCAATTAGGTAATAAAGGGTTTTTTGGATCTCGTATCATCTTGCCCATATTTGTGGCATGCTCTTTACTCGAGTAAAAATCAGTATAATCTCCAATTAATACTGGAAGTTGCATTTCGACATCTAAAATATTAAATATTACAATGTCTTTATGTTTATTATTATCTCTTAATTTTGGATTGTTGTCATCAAAAATGTCTGCAATACGATTTCGTACTAATCGCCAAGTTTTTTTTCCATCTGAAATAAAATCATTTAGGGTATCTTGCATAAACATATCATCAGTTAACTCAATGCCCGAAAAATAGTTCATTTGCTGTAAAGCCCCTAAATCAATAGCGTAATCACCTATTCTAGTTCCTACAGTAACAATGTTTTCTTTAGTTAAGAAGACGCCGAAAGGAATGTTTTGAATAGGAAAATCACTGTTTTCAGGAACTGATAACCAAGATTTTCTTTTAGTATCGTTAGCGGATATTGGCATATGGAGAGTGTTTTGTTGAAAATTATTATATCAAATATATCATAATCTAGCTATTTGACAAACGTTTTTTTGTATTTTTGCCTGAAATTAACTAAATTGATAGAAATGCAACGCGACAAACAAATTTTTGACCTTATTCTTGAAGAACAAGATAGACAAATACACGGATTAGAACTTATTGCCTCTGAAAACTTTGTAAGTGACGAAGTAATCGAAGCTGCAGGTTCAGTTTTGACTAATAAATATGCCGAGGGGTATCCAGGAAAAAGATATTATGGTGGTTGCGAAGTAGTTGATATTATTGAGCAAATAGCAATTGATAGAGCAAAAGAATTGTTTGGAGCTGTTTATGCTAACGTTCAGCCACACTCTGGATCTCAGGCAAATGCTTCTGTATTTCATGCTTGTTTGCAACCAGGTGATAAAATCTTAGGATTTGATTTATCTCATGGTGGTCACTTGACTCACGGTTCGCCAGTTAACTTCTCAGGACGTGTTTACAACCCAGTTTTTTATGGTGTTGAAAAAGAAACAGGTCGTTTGAACTACGATAAAATACAAGAAATAGCTACTAAAGAGCAACCTAAATTAATCATTGCAGGAGCTTCGGCTTACTCTCGTGATATGGATTTTGAACGTTTTAGAGTAATTGCTGATAGTGTAGGTGCTATTTTGATGGCCGATATATCTCATCCAGCAGGTCTTATTGCTAAAGGATTAATGAATGATCCAATTCCTCATTGTCATATTGTAACTACTACAACTCATAAAACTTTACGTGGACCAAGAGGTGGTTTGATTATGATGGGTAAAGATTTTGAAAACCCATGGGGATTGAAAACTCCAAAAGGTGAAATCAGAATGATGTCATCTTTATTAGATTTAGCTGTTTTTCCTGGAAATCAAGGTGGACCATTAATGCATATCATCGCTGCTAAAGCAATTGCTTTTGGTGAAGCTTTGCAAGATGAATTCTTTACGTATGCTAGACAATTGCAAAAAAATGCTAACGCTATGGCTGATGCATTTGTAAAAAGAGGATATGATATCATTTCTGGAGGTACTGATAACCACATGATGTTGATTGACTTAAGAAATAAAGGGATTTCTGGAAAAGAAGCTGAAAATGCTTTGGTAAAAGCGGAAATCACAGTAAATAAAAATATGGTTCCATTTGATGACAAATCACCATTTGTAACTTCTGGTATTCGAGTAGGAACTGCTGCGATCACCACTCGTGGATTAGTAGAAGAAGATATGGAAACTATCGTTGCATTGATAGATAAAGTATTAACTAATCATACTAACGAAGATGTTATCGAGGAAGTAGCGGAAGAAGTAAACGAAATGATGAGCGAAAGAGCGATTTTCGTTTTTTAA
This sequence comes from Flavobacterium sp., assembly GCF_049590715.1. Taxonomy (GTDB): domain Bacteria; phylum Bacteroidota; class Bacteroidia; order Flavobacteriales; family Flavobacteriaceae; genus Flavobacterium. The sequence goes on along the minus strand of NZ_JBAWDL010000270.1, from coordinate 8,511 downwards.
ATATTTAGGTTTAAAAGTTTAAAGTTTAAGGTTTAAAGTTCTGTGACAGTATATGTTGTCACAGAATGAACCTTAAACTTTTTTTTTGGAAACTTTAAACATGAAATAACTTTAAACTTTAAACAAAAAATCATGGGCGTATTACGATTACAATTACCAACCGACCCAAGATGGGTAAATATAGTTGAGAAAAACATTGAAGAAATTCTAACAGATCATGCATGGTGTGAACAAAAAGCTGCTACTAATGCAATTACTATTATCACTCATAATTCTGAATATCAAGATTTAGTCAAAGATTTATTGGCTTTGGCCAAAGAAGAAATTGAACATTTTGAAATGGTACATAACATCATCATCAAACGTGGATTAAAGTTAGGACGAGAGCGCAAAGATGATTATGTGAATGAATTGTATTTGTATATGAAACGTAGTAATGATGGAAGTAGGGTTTCAGGATTAGTAGAACGATTGTTGTTTTCGGCTATGATTGAAGCGAGAAGTTGTGAGCGTTTCAAAGTGTTATCTGAAAATATTAAAGATGAAGAATTGTCTCTTTTTTATAGAGAATTGATGGAAAGCGAAGCGGGACATTATACCACTTTTATTACTTACGCTAGAAAGTATGGTAAAGGTATTGATGTAGAAAAACGTTGGAGGGAATGGTTGGCCTTCGAAGAATCTGTCATTGCTAATTACGGTAAAGGGGAGACTATCCACGGGTAGTTTGATTATTCACAGAGGTTTTTTAACATATAAGCCATATAAGTTTTTTAACCAAATGCTTTTTTTCTAACCATTTAAGAAAGTAAAGAGCATTTAAGTATGGACTAGTCCAATGTTTTACGATGAAACAACTTTGATTAATTTTTAATTTCTGTAATCTGTGTTTTAAAAAAAATACTCTGAGTTGGAAACATATATATTTTAAGTTTTTATAGACAAAGCTTATATATTCTTAAATTTCTTACATGTTTTAAAAAAGCTATATCGTGAAAATAACTGCAACTCTTAAATCATATCTTCCGGTTTAACCCATAAGTCAAATTCTTCTTCGGTTAAATAGCCTAAACGAATGGCTTCTTCTTTAAGTGTGGTGCCGTTTTTGTGGGCTGTTTGTGCTATTTCGGCGGCTTTATAGTATCCAATTTTAGGATTTAAAGCGGTTACTAGCATTAAAGAGTTGTTTACTAATTCTTTGATGCGTTTGTAATTAGGTTCGATTCCTTGAGCGCAATGAATATCGAAAGAATGACATGCATCTCCTAAAAGTTGTGCTGATTGCAAAAAGTTGGCTGCTATCAATGGTTTAAAAACATTGAGTTCGTATTGTCCTTGCATGCCACCAACGGAAATAGCCACATCATTTCCTATTACTTGTGCGCAAACCATGGTTAAAGCTTCGCACTGTGTTGGATTTACTTTACCTGGCATAATGGAAGAACCAGGTTCGTTTTCAGGAATTAAGATTTCACCAATTCCTGATCGAGGTCCTGAAGCTAGCATTCGGATATCATTAGCAATTTTATTCAAAGAAACCGCTAGTTGTTTCAATGCCCCATGAGATTCGACTAAGGCATCATGTGCGGCTAATGCTTCAAATTTATTTTCGGCAGTGATGAAGGGATGTCCTGTAAATTCACTAATATATTCGGCTACTTTTTCGGAATAACCTTTAGGGGTATTTAATCCAGTTCCTACGGCTGTTCCGCCTAAAGCAATTTCGGATAAGTGTGATAGTGTATTTTTTAATGCTTTTAATCCATGATTCAATTGAGATGCATACCCTGAAAGTTCTTGTCCTAAAGTAAGGGGAGTAGCATCCATAAGATGGGTTCTACCAATTTTTACTACATCTTTAAATTTATTGGCTTTGTCTTGAAGTGTATTTTTTAATTGTTCTATGGTTGGAATCGTGTGTTCGACTACTTTTTTATATGCTGCAATGTGCATGGCTGTAGGGAAGGTGTCATTCGAGGATTGAGATTGATTAACATCATCATTGGCTTTGATGAAAGGAGCATCTACACCAATAGAAAGCCCTTGAATTATTTGTGCTCTATTCGCAATAACCTCATTTACATTCATGTTACTTTGTGTACCTGAGCCTGTTTGCCAAATTACTAAAGGAAATTGGTCGTCTAATTTTCCAGCTAAGATTTCATCACAAACTATTGCAATTGCATTTCTTTTTTCAATAGATAAAACCTCTAAATCGTAATTGGTATAGGCAGCAGCTTTTTTTAAATAGGCAAACCCCATAATAATATCCTTTGGCATCGAGGCGGGAATTCCAATTTTAAAATTAGTTCTAGAACGTTCGGTTTGTGCTCCCCAATATTTATCGGCTGGAACTTCAACTTCACCTATGGTATCTTTTTCAATTCTAAATTTCATAATAGATAATTTAAGAAAATGGATGGTTTATTTGGGTTAAATCTATAGTTGTATGATATTACTATTCAAAAATACGATTATTATTTTTTAATAGAATTTGATTTGGTTTTTATTGCTATAAAAAGATTTAAAACCTATATTTGTGGCTACATTCAAAAATTCCGGAAAACATGTTTGAATTTTCACAGTATTTAGGCTTTTTACTTTTTTTAACCATCCTTACATTAGGTTTTTGGTTAATGTTTTTCCTAGTTAGTTTTGTATCCTATTGGATTGGTGGAGCTACTTGGGAGGCATATAAAGAAAAAAGAAAAGCAAAGAAAGAATCACTTTAAGACTTAATTTGATTTTAATAAAAAAGGACTCGATATCGAGTCCTTTTTTTATACTGTATTATCCAGGAAAATCACTTTCACCTTCACCATTTTGCGGGCGAGACCCTTTTTCAGTTTCCCCTTTTTTCTTATTGAAACGATAAGTGAAAGAAAGGTTTATTTGTCTTTGTCTAAATTGTAAGGACGAATAAGAATCAATAACGCCGGGGATATAAGTTATGAATCTTCTTTTTCCTGAGTTGAATAGATCGTTAGCATTCAAGGAAATGGTAGCTTTGTCTTTTAATATATCCTTGCTAAAAGATATTGTTGCTATAAACATTTCTAAATATTTTCCTTGTGAGCTGTTTTTTGGGCCAAAATACATCATGTTTGTTTGCCAATCTATTTTGTAAGGTAAATTCACTTTTGACGAAAGTCTAGTAAACCAACTTAAAGCAGTACGGTCAAAATTTTGTGTTACGTCAACATTATTAATATCAGTATAAGTATAATCACCTGTAGTGGCACTTTTGAATAAATTGAAGCTATTATTGAGTCTCCACCACTTAAAAGGAGCGTAATTTAAATTGAATTCAAAACCATACCGACTTTCTTTTGCTAAGTTGATAGGGGTTGTTAGGATTACAGGGGTCTGTACAATTTGTCCGTCTACTTCAGTTTCAACGGTATCTCCATTGGGTCTTCTGATGAATTGAAAAACAGAAGTGCTATAATTGTAATAAACAGAAGAGGTTAGTGTTGCTCTTCCAATTTTTGTCATGTATGCTATTTCGTATACATCGGTAAAAGAGGGGTTCAGATCAGGGTTCCCTTGGAAGATATTTACGTTACTAGAATAATTAGAGAAAGGGTTAATGTATCTAGAGCTAGGACGTGAGATTCTTTTACTATAATTAACGGATAAACTACTTTCATCAGATAGTTCATAGGTTAAAAATGCACTTGGAAAAAAGTTATTGTATTTTTTATTATTATAATTACTAGAATTAAGTAGGTTGATGTCAATATTTGAATCTTCAAAACGAATACCCACTAAATAAGAGAACTTATTTATTTTTGAACCAAATTGTGTATAAATAGCATTTATTTTCTCTTTGTATTCTAATATGTTACTATAGTTAGGATTGGTATTTTGATTGCCACTACCATCAATTTCGCCTACTTTATAATCCGTTGTTAAGACTTTAAATTGCCCTTTGTACCCCATTTCAAACTGAGTTTTTTCACCAATAGGAAGAACATAATCTGTTTGAACTAATTGGCTAACATCTCTTCTGATACTAGTTGTGAATTCTTGAAATTTGCTAGTTGGATTATCGATAACTTGATCTGTGATTATAGAGTTGTCAATGTCTTTGTTATTTGAAGTTGAAAAATCAAAGGTTAATTTATGTCCGTCTTTTTTGAATTTTTTGGTAAAATTAGTGTTGTATTGAAAATCCTCATCATTAGAAAGTTCGTCATTATATCGGTTACGAACGTAAAAATCAGTGCCTACATAATTATTGAAATTTACGTCTTCGGGGTTATGCCCGTCTTGGTTTCTATATTTGATAGAGTTGGTCCAAGTAATAGAAGGAGTTATGAACCAATCCATTCCAAAGACTGAATTGTATCCATCTCTGTAACGGTTACGTTTGTTGACTTCATTGATTGTTTTTTCTACGGAACCATCGTCTTTAAGATAATTTGTATTGGTTGTTGTGTTTCCTGGTGAATCACTATTGTTGTAACCAATGGAGGTAAATAAATTATAGTGGTTTGTTTTGTAGTTGATATTGGTATTAAAATCAAGGTTTTTTGGATTTCCCACTGTTGCAACTACCGTACCGTTTAAACCATTGTTTTTTCCTTTTTTAAGTACGATGTTGATGATTCCAGCACCACCTTCAGCATCGTAACGGGCAGAGGGATTTGTTATTACTTCCACTTTATCTAAGGCATCTGAAGAAATACTTTTTAAAGCATCACTAATATTTGTAACATTTGCCGGTCTTCCATCAATCAAAATACGAACATTATCGTTCCCTCTAAGACTTACAGTTCCATCAGTATCTACAGCAATTGAGGGGACATTATTAAGAACATCACTAGCAGTTCCTCCTTTTACCGATAGATCTTGACTTACATTGTATATTTTTTTATCTAGTTTGATTTCGACCGCAGCTTTTTCGGCAACAATAACTACTTCGTTAAGTTGGGCAGCATCTTCAACCAGTGGAAACGTTCCTAATGAGGTATTTTCTTGTAGCAAACGTTGTTCTATTTCAATGGGTTTGAAAGAAATAAATTCCACTTTGATATTGTACATTCCTGGGGTAATTTCAATATTAAATTCCCCTTTTGCATTTGTTATTCCACCCGACAATGCTTTAGGATTTTTTGGGTTTGAGAAGGTTACCGTAGCGTATTCCAATGCTTGTTTACTATTTTTTTCGATAACAATTCCTGAGATTTTAATTTTATCTTTCATTTCAGGATTTTGTTGTGCAGTACTGCTTAGGAAACTAAGCATTATACTGAGTGAAAGAAGGAGTTTAAGTGAATGATGCATTGGTTTGTTTTTAATGTTTTGTTGCTTTTGATGTGATGTTTGTGTACTTGAATTTTGAAACCTAATTATTTAATAAAAGAATTTAATTTATCAATTTCCCTGCCAATTATTGCCTTGTTTCCTGATATAACGATAGGTCTTTCAATGAGTATAGGATGAGATGTTAAAATTTTAACAATAGCTTCATCTGTAAGGGGTTGGTTTTTATAGTTTTCAATCCAAATCTTTTCTTTTTGACGGACTAGTTCTATGGGTTTAATTTGTAATTTATTTAACAATTCTGTTAGTTCCTCTTCAGTAGGTGGAGTTTCTAAATATTTGATAATTTCATAATCGAGTTTTTTTTCTTCGATAATTGCCAAACAATTTCTTGATTTTCCGCATCTTGGATTATGGTAAATTTGTATCATAAAATAAATTTAAAGAGTAACTAAAAGGAGTAAAATTAAATAAGAAGTTTATGTTAAAAAACATTTTCGTTCCGCTATAAATAAAAATTGAAATAGTATCTTAGTGGTAAATTAAATGTGAGTAACATGTTTCTGGAACAAGGGATAAAAGTAGAAAATAATTTCGTTAAATACATAATTGGTTCTCTATTGATTATTGCTATATCGTTTATTGGACAACTCCCTTTATTAGTAGCAATATTTTACAACATTTTTGTAAATGGAAAAAAATATCCATCAGGGAATGAGGAGTTAATGCACTTATTTGAACCTAATGTGACTTTATTTTTAATATTGATCCCGTCAGTTGTAACCTTATTTGGCATTTTTTATATTATTCGAAAAGTACACCATCAAACGGTACTCTCGGTTACAACAACTAGAAAATCCGTGGATTGGAATAGAGTGTTTTTTTCTTTTTTGATATGGGCTTCTTTTACAATATTAAGCATAGTTGTGACCTATTATTTAAATCCAGAAGATTTTGAAGTTAATTTTAATTTAGGCCCTTTTTTGATATTAGTAGTCATTGGTACTGTTTTGATTCCTTTTCAAACTACTGTTGAAGAATATGTTTTTAGAGGTTATTTGATGCAAGGTTTTGCTAATTTGTCTAAAAATAAATGGTTTCCTTTAATGATGACTTCACTGATTTTTGGAATGATGCATCTCGCCAATCCTGAAGTTGTAAAAATGGGAAATATTATTTTTGTCTATTATATTGGTACGGGATTATTTCTAGGAATCATTACCTTGATGGATGAAGGAATGGAGTTGGCTTTAGGTTTTCATGCAGCCAATAATTTAATTAGTGCGATTTTAGTAACTTCCGATTGGTCTGCTTTTCAAACGCATTCCATTTTAAAGGACGTGTCAGAGCCTATGGCAGGGTTTGATATTATTATCCCCGTTTTTGTCATATATCCTATTCTTTTGTTTATTTTTAATAGAAAATACCATTGGACAAATTGGAAACAAAAATTAATTTAAAACAATCATAAATACAATTATAATGAAAGAGATTACATATAAAAATGTGCATAATCGATTTAGATTAAATGGTTCTTATTATAACCGAGAAGATTTGTGTATGGTAGGTTATAATTTAATAAAAGAAGGAGACGAATATGAAAAATCAATTGGAGATTTTATCTTGGATTGGTTTGATGATAAGTCTTATGTTGAATTGCAAACTTCTGGAACAACGGGTGTACCAAAAGTAATTAGAGCTGAAAAACAAAAAATGGTTAATTCAGCACTTGCTACAGGTGATTTTTTTGAATTGAGTCCTGGTAATAAAGTATTGTATTGCTTGCCTACTCGTTTTATTTCAGGTAAAATGATGCTTGTTAGAAGTTTTATTTTGGGACTTGATGTTCATTTTGTACAACCTACTTCAAAACCTTTAGCTAAGAATGTTGATAAATTTGATTTTGCTGCAATGGTGCCGTTGCAAGCTCAAAATTCTTTATCAGGATTGAAAAATATTAAAAAGCTTATTATTGGGGGCGCTAAAATGGGGAAATCGCTAGAAAATGAATTAAAGAAAGCTTATTCGACAAAAATATATGAAACTTATGGTATGACGGAGACAATGAGTCATATTGCTGCTAAAAGACTTGGTGATAAAGTATTCACGCTGTTGCCTTATATCCAGATTTCTAAAAATGAAAATGGCTGTTTAGTTATTGATGCCCCTCATGTTTCTGATGAAAAAATTGTTACGAATGATTTGGTAGATATTATAAATAAAAAGCAATTTGAGTTTTTAGGACGTGTGGATCACGTTGTAAATAGTGGTGGTATAAAATTGATTCCTGAATTGATTGAGGAAAAATTAGCACATTTTATTGATACTCCTTTTTTTGTAGGTGGTATTCCTGATGCTGATTTAGGCGAAAAATTGGTTTTAGTAATTGAAGGTGCTGAGAGAGAATTAAATCCTAAAATATTTGAAAATTTGGATAAATATGAAAAGCCAAAGAAGGTGTTTTTTGTTTCAAAGTTTCTGCAATCTGAGAACAGTAAAATTAAAAGAAAAGTGATTTTGTCAAGTCTTTAATTTTAGCAAATCGTTTTCATTAGTAATAATAACCTAAAAATAAATTTGGGTTATTACTAAAAAGTAAAAGAGGCTATTCTGATTAGAATAGCCTCTTTTGCTTTTGTTCAAAAAAACGAATTAATCTTGATTGATTGTTTTTCTGTATGGGAAAGAATTGAAAATATGTCTTTTAGCAAAACGTCCTGGAGATTCTGCGTTTACCATTTTTACATAAGTTGCTTTTGGTACGCTAATGAATTCATATACACTACCATTAGAGAAGTTTACAATTAATCTAGCTTCTACAAATTTATAATCTGTGATGGTAGCTGTTGTAATAGTCTCGTTATATTCAGGTAAATTAGCTTTAATTGTTTCAGGATTGATACTTACCAAAAAGTGGTATGCTTCAATAATGCTTTTACTATTTTCCTCTGCAGCTTTCAAACCAGCTTCATCACCTGAAAATTTATCAGGGTGAGATTCTTTCATCGCATTGCGATAAATAGTTTTAAGGTCTTTTAACGTTGCTGTTTTATCTACATTTAGCAGTTTGCGGTATTCAACTATTTTTTTCATAAATAAGGTAACTACTTGTCTTTTATGATGAAATCATTACTGTTTGATTTCAAAATCAACAATTTTTTGCAAAGGTACACTTTTTTTTAAGTTTTTGGTTCACTTATAAATTTTTTTAAAAAAAGAGTACAAAGTCTTTCAGTACAGTGC
>NZ_JBAWDL010000269.1:0-1753 GCF_049590715.1 Flavobacterium sp. | reverse complement strand
GGTGCCGACATGGTGGGCATAATCAGTCGCGGTCAACTCTGTGTCGATCCCGGGGATCACTCCGGTCACTGTCGCCGTGTTGACGTACAGCCCAGCCACCACCACATCCGACACAATGCCCTGCGAGGTGAACAGCCACACTTCGCCGGGATCGAGCAGACCATCGTGGTCGGTGTCACCAACGTTGTACCCCTGAACATCCATGACGGGCATCGCGTCGAAGTCGTCGTTGGCGTTGCCAGGTGTGCCGCGATCGTCGACGATGCCGTAGACATCGACAGCAGTGATGCCAAGGTTCGTGAGGAGGTAGGTCCACACCAGGGGTGTACCCACTGCAAACCGTCGACCCGGTGCCGCGTTGGCATCTTCGGTCGCGGTGGGATTCTGGGGGTCGAGCGCGTTGACAGCCTTCTCAAGGTGCAACAACGCATAAGGAGCGTACGAGTTCGCCGCGTCGGCATCTTGTGCACTCTGACCCGTCGCGGTAAAGCTTCCGATAACAGTTGCAAGGTTGCGGTATGTTCCTGCGACGGCGGTGCCGCTCCAGCGGTAGTTCCAGATCTCGTCGACATCTAGCAGGCCGTCGCCGTCAGTATCGCCACCGACAAAGGTCGGCGTGAAGTCATCAGAGGCTGTTGCCGTGCCATTGTCGTCCCGCAACGAAACGGCGAGCGCAACGTTGCCACGGTTTGTCACGGTGTACGTCCACGTCACGGTTGAACCAACGGCCACCTGAACGCCGGGTGCGAGATCAGCATCCACCCCGTTGACGTACTTTTCGACATCGATGGCCACGGTGGCGCCGAACAGCCAGGCTGTGTCTTCGTCGCGCACGGCTGCACCAGAAGAGTCTCGGCCAGTCACGATGCCTCGGTTGCCGTACAGACCCATCGGCGCCGCAAACGAACGAACGCCTGCCGAGGTGAACAGCCACACTTCGTTCTTATCGAGAGCACCGTTGCCGTTGGTGTCGCCCGAGACGTACACCGGCGTGAAGTCGTCACTCGTGTCGCTCGGTGTGCCGTTGTCATCGAACACCACGATGTTCGTGATGGCCTTCTTGGTCAGATTGCTGACGAGATATGTCCACACCACGGGGCTGCCAGAGGCGAGCAACCTCGCCGACGCGCTGCTGTCGGCGTCTTCTGCTGCCGTGGGAGCGGTCGGCTTCACCGCGTTGACGGCCTTCTTAATGAGGATGGCGCCCGATACGACGTCTTCGGCAACGCCGTAATAGTGGGCGACATCGGTGCTGGTGAGCAGGTTGCCGTCGGCAGCGCCCGTTGCTGTCGCGACGTTGACGTACTGACCCTGCAACGCAGTACGAATCGCGCGGAACAGCCACACCTCATCAAGGTCAAGCACCCCATCACCGTCGGTGTCACCAGAGAGGTAAGTCGGCGCGAAGTCATCGCTCGTCGTGAGCGTGCCATTGTCGTCGACGAGCGTCACGTTCTTGACCTCGACGCCCTGGGCCCAGACGCGGTATGTAAAGGTCACGCTCGCGGGCAAGCTCACGGTCGGACCCGTCGCAACATCGGCGTCTTCAGCAGTGGTCGGGTGAAGCGGGTCGACGGCGTTGACGGCCTTCTTGATGATGAGCTTGGCGGGAACGACGGCCACCCCGATGTGGTGCGCAGCGTCATCGTCGCTCACCGTAACGCCGTCGGCAGTCATCGCGGTCGCCGTTGCGATATTGACGTACGCGCCGAGCTGAGTTGTCGCGGTGACGACGCCAGCTGAGGTGTAGAGC
>NZ_JBAWDL010000268.1:0-2066 GCF_049590715.1 Flavobacterium sp. | reverse complement strand
CTTATAAACGGCGCACCCATGAACGATGTGGAAACGGCCGATGCTTCCTGGAGCCTGTGGGGCGGACTGAACGACGTGTTCCGGGGCCGGAGCAACACCTATGGACTGGCGCCCGGCGAATGGGCGTATGGCGGTATTAACGGTACGGTATCGTTCGATGCCGTGGCAGCCAGGCAGCGGGCACAAACGCGGGTCACCTATTCGGCTTCCAACCGGCAGTACCGCAACCGGGTGATGTTCACAAAAAGCAGCGGCCTCACCAAAAGGGGCTGGGCCTATGCCGTTTCGGCTTCCCGGCGGTGGGCGGCTGAGGGCTACATTCCGGGCACTTTCTACGATAGCTGGAGCGGCTACTTTGCAGGGAGCAAACAGTTTTCGCCGGCTCACAGTCTGCACCTCACCGCTTTTGGATCCCGCACGGAACGCGTAAAATCGGCACCGGTGTATCAGGAAGCCGCCGACCTTGCCGGCAGCAACTACTACAATCCCAACTGGGGCTACCAGAACGGCGTTGTGCGAAATGCGCGGGTAGGAAAAACCTTTCAGCCCGTGGCCATGCTCACCTATGAGTGGAAGCCAGACCAGAGCTTTCAACTGACGGCTTCTGCCGCTTACCAGCAGGGCGAGCAGCGCAACACGATTTTAGACTGGTACAATGCACCCGATCCGCGACCCGATTACTACCGGTACCTGCCGTCTACCTATGCCCTTGATGGCAAAAATCCTGCGGATGCCCCCTTTCATTCCACGCAGCAGATTGAATGGGATAACCTGATTGCCATTAACCGCGTCCGTCTGGAATCGCCCGCCGGCGGGGCCGCAGAACGGCGCTCCCTGTATGTGGTGGGAAGCGATGTGGAACTCACCAGGAAATGGACCGGTGCCGTGAACTTCCAAAAGGTTTTGGGTGCCCACATGACGCTTGCCGGCGGGGCCTTTACCCTTCAGCAATGGGGCGAAAACTACCGGCAGCTGGAAGATCTGCTGGGCGGCGATTTTTACCGGAACCTGAATCAGTTTGCACTTTTCAACAATGCCGGTGTGGCCGGCGTAACGCAAAACAACCTGGATGCACCAACCGATGTGGTCCGGACCGGCGACCGCTATTTCTACAACTTTGAGAATCGCTTTTCGCGCACCTGGGTGTGGCAGCAGCTGCAGGCCACTTACAACAAAACAGATTTCTTTCTGGCCGGCTCTTTCGGGCAGGCGCAATTTGCCCGCAATGGTCTGTGGCGCAACGGCCTTTATGCCGGCGAAGGGGAGTCTTTGGGCGAATCCAAAACACCGCATTTCTCGCTGTGGAGTGTAAAGGGCGGCATTACCTATAAGCTGAATGGCCGCAATTATTTCTTTGCAAACGGCCTGCTTCAGCAGGATGCACCGCTGCCCGATAATGTTTTTATCTCGGCCCGGAGTCGCAACTTTATTGTGCCCGATGTGGAAGAGCAGCAGGTGCGCAGCACCGAGGTAGGCTATGTGCACCATTCCCCTTCCCTTTCCATACGGGCCGTTGGCTATGCCACCGATACGCGCAACGGCACCGACATTAAGCATTTTTTCCTGGAAGGTGGCGGCGCCAACACGTTTGTAAACTATGTGCTCACCAACCTTTCCACACGCAATATTGGCACCGAACTGGCAGCAGAATACAAGCTTACCACAGCCCTTTCGCTTACAGCAGTAGCCGCCGTTGGACAGTCGTACTATGTAGACAATCCGGAGGTGGCTATTTATCTCGACAACTTTATAGATCCTTCCGGCAGAGGCGGATTTACCGGTACGGAGCAGGTGCATCTTAAAAACCATTACCTGGCTGCGGGTCCGCAGAGTGCTTATTCGCTGGGTATTGGTTACCGCTCTCCCAAGTACTGGTATGGCAATCTGAATGTTTCCTTTTTGGACCGCAACTATATTGACATTGCGCCCACGCGGAGAACGGCAGCGGCAGTGGCCGGTTTGGAGCCCGGAAGTGCCGCTTATAATTCCGTTATTACCCAGGAGCGATTCAAGCCTGCCTTTTCGCTGGATTTGTTTGGGGGCAAGTCGTTTTTGCTATCCAAAAC
>NZ_JBAWDL010000267.1:0-1680 GCF_049590715.1 Flavobacterium sp. | reverse complement strand
GGCGGTAGGCATTTTGTTGAAAAATATCAGGAGCCAGATCAATACCAGAAATAAGGCTACCCCGACATAGGGCCCCATCACGCCCGTCAACTCTTCGGATTGAATGGCCTGCAATTGCTCGGGCGACATGGATGCGCGCTCGGCTTCACCTGCTACGTTGAGTTTTGAAAGAATAAAAAGTTTGCTCAACAGTACCCCAATGATGGAACCAATGGGGTTGAACGATTGCGCCAGATTGAGCCGTTGCGTCCCGGTTTCTTCTGGTCCCATCGCGATGATGTAAGGATTGGCCGAGGTTTCGAGCAGTGACAATCCACCCGCCAGAATGAAAAGTGCGGCCAGGAAGTGACCGTATACCATCGTCTTGCTGGCAGGATAAAAGAGCAATGAGCCGGCAATGAACATCGCCAGGCCGATGAGGATACCCGTTTTATAGGTATACTTTTTGATGAGGATAGCCGCCGGAATCGCCAGACAGAAATATGCCCCGTAGAAAGCATACTGGACGAAGGTGGTTTGGAAATCAGACATGCTCATGATCCGCTTAAAGGCTGAGAGCAGCGTATCGGTCATGTTGTTGGCCAGCCCCCACATCAGGAATAGGCTGGTGATGAGAATGAACGGGAGGATGGGGGTCTTTTTTAGCATACAATGTTTTTTAGTGTAGGAAGGGCAGTAGGACGAAATAATACTTGTCAGAATCCGAAAACGCCAAGAAATCACTAATGAATGCCAGGATTCATTGAAGATATGGGTGCCTATCGACTCAAAATATTCACTCATTGGTTATCTTCGCCATATGAACGACACCATTCAATACGACTACCGTCCTGAGCATCTGACCAATTCGGAACCGAACAAATACCAGCTCGGTGACCTGCGAAAGGAAGAGATGATTCTGAACATGGGGCCCCAGCACCCTTCCACGCACGGGGTACTCAGGCTGGAAATCATTACGGATGGGGAAGTGGTGGTCGAGGTGGTGCCGCACCTGGGGTACCTGCACCGCTGCTTCGAGAAGCACGCCGAGTCGCTGCCTTTCAACCAGATTATTCCCTACGTGGATCGCATGGACTATATCGCGGCTATGAACTCGGAACATGTTTACGTGATGGGCGTAGAGCGGATGCTGGGTATCGAAAAAGATATTCCTAAGCGGGTGGAGTACATTCGGGTACTGGTAGCCGAGCTGAATCGCCTGGCTTCGCATTTTGTGGCCATAGGTACCTACGCCATGGATATTGGAGCTTACACGCCGTTCCTATGGCTCATGCGCGACCGCGAGCAGATCCTGCGCCTGCTGGAATGGGTCTGCGGTGCGCGAATGCTCTATAATTACATCTGGATTGGAGGCTTATTTTATGACCTACCTGTGGAGTTTGAACAGCGCTGCGCAGAATTTATAAGGTACCTAAAACCTAAGCTCATTGAGTTGCAGCAGCTGGTTATTGAGAATAAAATATTCATTCAGCGTACTGCTAAGGTAGGCGTACTTCCGCTACCGACTGCCATCAACTACGGCTGTACGGGTCCGGTACTGCGGGGCTCGGGCCTGCGTTACGACCTGCGGCGGGTGGACGGATATTCGGTTTATCCCGACCTGGATTTTGACATACCCATCGGCAAAGGAGAAATGGGTACCCTTGGCGACTGCTGGGACCGCAATTGGGTGCGCGTGGC
>NZ_JBAWDL010000266.1:0-1780 GCF_049590715.1 Flavobacterium sp. | reverse complement strand
AGTAAAACTAATTGAACTTAAAATTTTGGGAAAGAAACCTCCCTCTTAGCCCCAACAGCAACGGAAAGCCTTTGTGGTGGAGCAAACCATAATTTTCTTGGGCTGGCAGAGCGACCGGCGGAAGCTCCTGCCAGCCCAAGAAAATGGTTTGAAACCCATAAAGCTTGAAGTGAATGGTGGGACTGCTGTTTGTTTTAGAAACGAAATCATTCTGCTCCAAAAATCAGGAATAAACCCAATTTAAATCAGTACAATTCACTAATTCTATCGCTTCGATTGGACGGGATTGACGGAACTTTTTACCTATTTCGGCATATTTCCAAAAGAAGTTAACAGTTTTAGGAAATGGAATCTTTAAATCAGTAAATGTGTTTCTATTTTCATTTAAATCCGTTTGCCACAAGACACCATATACATAATTAACCACATCGTAAGTAGTGAAATGGAGTTTGAAATCATCACGTAACTCCTCACTATTAGCAAAACAAACCGCTCCAGACTGAAAATTATCTTTTTCAAAAGGGAGTTGGATGATTGTTTCTATTGATTTAAAAATATCCGTTTTCATTTGATGAGCATTGAGAATCTATGCTGTAATGCCTTTATTGTACTTGTTGCGATAAGCCACTGGAGTGAGTCCCGTCATTTTCTTAAAAATGTTTCTGAAAGATTTAGTATCTGTATAGCCAATTTCGAACATAACTTCGTTGATATTTTTCCTACTGTTTTCGAAATTTCGTTTGGCACATTCTATTTTAACTCTGTTGATATATTCGAGTACGGAATTGTTTGTAGCGGTTTTAAATCGTCTTTCAAAACTACGTCTTCCTAGAGCAACATGTGCTGCTAAATCCTCAATAGTAATACGGTCTTCGATGTTGTTTTCTATAAATTCCTGTGCTTTTTTGACTGCTTCATCAACATGATTTTTTTGTCCTTGGAACAAAGCAAAAGCGGCTTGACTGTCTCGATCAATGTCTATTGCAAAATATTTGGAAGCCAAAATAGCTGTGGGTCTGTCCGTGTATTTTTCGACCAAATGCAATAATAAATTCCAATACGAATTAGCACCACCACTGGAATAAATTCGGGATTCTTCAGTTAGAATACTACCATCTACCACTTCAACTTTAGGAAATAGGGTTCGAAATTCATTTTGAAATCCCCAATGGGTGGAGCATTTTTTACCATCGAGCAACCCTGTAGAAGCTAGTAAAAAAGCACCAACGCATAGGGAAGCTACCTCTGCTCCATTGTCATATTGTTCTTTTATCCATGGTAAAACATCTTTGTTTTCGTTGATAGCCGTTTGCATATCGCCAAATAAGGCTGGAATGATAATCAAATCGGTTTTCTTTACCTCACTTATTAATTGCGTTGGATTAACCGTATACAAGCCATTACTGAGTTTAATTTCTGATTTTACTCCCACTAATTGTACATCAAATAAGGGTTGTTTTTGTGCCACAGCCATAAATTGATTGACCGCTGTAAACAAATATTGAGGATCTGCTATGGCTTGCAAAACAGAAGATTCTGGAACTAAAATACTAACTTTTTTCATTTTTTTTAATTTATACCATCATTCAAAAATACCATATTTTGACGTAAATCACCCTTTACTTACCATTAAATCACTTATCCTTTAATTAATAAATCGATCTGAAAAACCATGTAGTTTTATGATTCTTGGTATTGAGATTAAATTAGTATCTTGTAATTTAATTATTTACCAACTTAAAACCGATAGAAATGAAAAAAATAACGATGATTTTAGGCC
>NZ_JBAWDL010000265.1:0-3318 GCF_049590715.1 Flavobacterium sp. | reverse complement strand
AGGTTACAATGGAATAAAATATAACTCGACAAAATCAATCAATGAATATGATGTTGTTTTGTTTTATCCAGAAAAGCTAAAAATTAGTCCAATAGGAGATCCTTGCATAAAAATTTTTAGGAAGGACAATGAAAAAGATGAGCTAAGAGCAGATTTAATTGACCTATAAATCAATGCCAGCCACCAATCGAGTAGACGGCTCTGCCAGTAACAGACAGAGTGCGCCTCTCACACCACCGTACCCAATGTCATTAAGTTAAGAGATTTTTATATTGCATCTTTCTGATTTTTAAGTACTAAAGGTCTTTTTCGATTGTGATATTTGCCTACTTCCCGTTTATTAATGCGATTTAATCTAATTGGAATTGTGTTTTTAAGAAATAGTTTTTCTAATTCTTTGAATACCTCTTCCAATGGAGCTTCTTTAAAAAGCAACTCTAGGATTCTATTTTTTAAAAAACCATAGGACAAGTTTGTGTTTATCTTGTAATTCAGTTTTGAACTTTTATTCTTTAATTTCAATTCTTCTTGTAAATCATTTACAATGGTCGATTGCAAATTACTTATGAATATCGTGCAGAAAAAGTCCTGTTCTATACTTGCTTTCGAATAACCCGTGAAGTATTCCAATTTCAGTTTGTTTTTCAACTCGTCGTAAAATGTCTCAATGCCCCATCTCAAAAAGTATAATTCTTTAAACATACTGGCTGGGAAAGTTTGACTATCCAATAAAGATGTTATCAAAACTTCAATTTCTCCAGTAGGCAAAACGATTTTAATTAATCGAACTTTTAGCGATGTCGATTTTGTGTATTCTTTATCAACTATAGCGTGTTTTTGATTTGGGAAAACATCAACTATTGCAGATTGTTTCTTACTTTCCACAAAATCTTTTATTAGGAAACTATGCGTTATACTCGTTCTGATTAAATAATCCACATTCTTTTTAAAATGTTCATACTGAAAATCATAACCCACGTAGCCTCTATCATATATAATCAAATCGTTCTTGGTTCAATGATCTGAATGTTTTAATGCCAACTGTCTTTCGCCTAACTCCGAGTTATTCAACGACAAATCCAATGCGAGACGATTCAGTACGTCATACAAAACAGAAGCCCTTCCCTGCACTAGAACTGTTTTAGTGTTGTTTTTTGACACTCCAAATACATTCTTTAATTCTCTGTATGTGGTAAAGTAATCATGGAACCATCAACAGCAAGTAGTCTGTAACCAAAAAATAGTTGAACATCTTTATTTCTTTGAACGTATGTATTATCAGTAATTACTCTCGATAAATATTTAAAAACATCAGGGTTTATCTTTTGCCTTTTCTGAACAAAAGCACTTTTAGTAAAATTTTTAATAGGCTCTGATTCGAGTTTTGAATTAAGATAATTTGTAAAACTATCAATTTCTATTGCCAAACTTTTTCTCAATAAATTGAACATGAAAAGTAAAACTTTTCCAAAAGGCTGTTTACGTTTACGACTAAAATCTTTATCATTCATTCTAAATTCAATTCTTATTTCGTCACTAAAGATCACTTCTTTTAATATTTCAACTATCGCGATTGAGTTCTTTGACATATTTAAAACTATATATTTTACAGTATAAATATAAGAAAAATAATGCAATATATCTAATATTAAATCAATTAAATACTTATTAGTCAATTAAATAAAACACTAACTTAATGACATTGCCACCGTACCCTTCGGCTTCGCTCAGGACAGGCCAAGCGGGTCACGTATACGGCGGTTCGTTATTCATCAACCAATTGCTCTTTACACCAATTGGGCTATCTGCGACTTTATAAATAAGCTAAGAATATCTTTCTTATTTTAATTTTACAGAAAATAACGTTCTGTCCTTCCTTGTGGGTGAGGCCTCCACACTTTTCTGTGGCTCGTTTCCTAACAAGTACTATGACTTCTGCTGGCTTCTTTGCCTAACCAACTCGTGGTTGCAAATACCTCCACTGGTACAGCCCTTTTTCCTTCGTCCAATCACTGGAGCATCTAGATCTAAAAGGTTTTTGTAAACTTAGGACGTTACGTTGCTGTGGACGCTTATCCCCTTTTAAATGCCTCTTATGCACTTTCTGTTTGTCAGTACCGGATTTTGTCGTCTCGCTTCCTTCAGTTCTGCCTTCGCAGCCAACAACCTTGCGACGTACTAATGATTCGGGTTTTCAATCCGCTCATAAGGGACTTACATCCTCTGGAAAAACAACGCACTGTAAGATTTGTTTTCTAATTCGAAATTTGTATTTTCGAATTTTTATTCAACACTACAGTGTGGGGCCTTCTCATGCAGGGCACACATAGCAGTTACAAAAGATGCAAGGATTTAGTGGGATTGCCGTATCGCATTGAACTTTTTACTTACATAGAAAATATGCAGTCACGAAGCCTTGTACCTCGTATAGCTGCAAAACGGTTGGCAGTCATACGCGATCGAGACAAAAAAATAAAAATCCCGTTTTGGGAACTTTTTTTATTATCTTTGAAAAAAATTATTCCATTTGAGAGTAGTAGCAAAAAAAATAGTAAGAGATTTTTGGGAGATACATGGTGATTGTGAACAACAATTAAAATCATGGTTTCAAGAAGCAAGTACAGCTCAATGGAAAAATCCAAATGAAATAAAATTAGATTATCCTAGTGCTAGTATATTAAATGATAATAGAATAGTTTTCAATATTAAAGGAAATAATTATAGATTAATTGTTAAGGTAACTTATGAATATCAAATGATTTGGATTCGATTTATTGGAACGCATGCTGAATATGACAAGATAAATGCAAATGAAATTTAAAATATTATGGAAATTAAACCTATAAAAACAGAAAACGATTACCATCAAGCTTTACAAAGACTTGAAATTATCTTTGATGCAAAAAATGGCTCTCCTGAAGGAGACGAACTTGAGGTGCTTGGTATTTTAATTGAAAAATATGAAAATGAAAAATTCCCTATCAGTTTACCAGATCCCATTGAAGCAATTAAATTTAGAATGGCGCAAATGGGCTATAATCAAAATGATTTAGCAAATATTGTAGGCTTGAAAAGTCGTGCAAGTGAGATTTTAAACCGAAAAAGAAAACTTTCTTTGGAAATGATTAGACAATTACACGAAAGACTTCATATACCTACTGACGTTTTAATTCAAACGTATTAAAAGTACGTCTGTCAACAGCTAGAGTTTCGTTGCGTGCGAAGCACGAACAATGAAACTCGTGTTGAACGGAACTGCTCAACATCCATCCCTATGGGTTTTTCGTTAAATGAGTTTTAAGAATTTCAAGAGGCTAT
>NZ_JBAWDL010000264.1:0-8858 GCF_049590715.1 Flavobacterium sp. | reverse complement strand
CCGTAAAAAATATTGCCATCAATGACGCCAAACTAGGGCAAAATAATTTAGCGATTATTCCTAGTACATTAGCTCCGCTTGAAGTTGGAGTAATTACTCAAGATTATGCAATTACACAAGCTGATATTGATTTAGGTGTTGTAACAAATACCGCCATTGCTTCAGGAAAAGACCCTCAAAATCTTGACATCCAAGATACTTCAGGTACAGCAATTGATAATGACATCAGTACAATAACTAATTTACCTAGATCAGGAAAATTAGCTTTTGTAAAAACAGGAGTTTATAATGGTAGTATTTCTAAAGCAAAAGTAGGCGACAAAATCACGTATACTTTTAAAGTGACTAATACGGGGAACTTAATAGTGACTAATATTTTTATTAATGACCCTGTATTAGGTTTAGCAAGCTTACCTCTTATCCCATTTAGTTTAGCTCCCGCTGGAACTGGAGAGGTAACGCAAGAGTACACAATTACACAAGCAGACATCGATGCAGGTACGGTTGTTAATACGGCTGTTGCTAAAGGGCAAGATTTACTTGGAAATGATGTGGAGGATAAATCAGGTACTGCAGTTGATAATGATGATAGTACAATAACTAATCTACCCCAATCTGGAACGCTCGCTTTTGTAAAAACAGGAGTCTACGGTGGTGATGTAACTAAAGCAAAAGTAAATGACAAAATTACTTATACATTTAAGGTCATTAATACTGGAAACCTAACTGTCAAAGACATTGTAGTTAATGACATTAAACTAGGAGTTACAAATTTGGCAATTGTCCCATCGACTTTAGCACCAACAGAAAGTGGTGAAATCACCCAAGAATATGCAATTACTCAAGCTGATATTGACGCAGGTAAGGTGGTCAACACAGCTATTGCCACAGGGAAAGACCCACAAAATAAAGATGTTGAAGATACTTCGGGGACAACGGTTGACAATAATGATAGTACAGTAACTAATTTGCCACAAACAGGAACACTCGCTTTTGTAAAAACAGCTGTTTACAATGGTGATGCTACCAAGGCAAAAGTAAATGATAAAATCACCTATACTTTTACAGTAACAAATACAGGGAACGTAACGATTGATAATATTATCATTAACGACCCTAAACTAGGAATTACTAATTTAGCGATTGTGCCACCTAGTTTAGCACCAACAAAAGTGGGCGAAATAACTCAAGAGTACACCGTAACTCAAGCGGATATTGATGCAGGTCTTGTAAGCAATACAGCTACTGCTATAGGACAAGATCCTCAAGGAGTGAATATTCAAGACACTTCTGGAACAGCAGTAGACAATGATAACAGTACCATAACGTCTTTACCAGTAATCTCTAGTATTACACTAGTCGAAACCGCTACAATTCTGGGAGCAGTTGAAGTTGGAGGGCCAGTCAAATTTACTTTTGCCATATCCAATACTGGTAACACAACAATTAGTAATATCAGCATAACCTCTGCATTAGCAGGCATTAATATCCCTAATAATATTATAACCTCTCTTGCTCCTGGCGAAACCAACAATTCAGTAACAGGTGATTATTCAATTAAACAATTAGATTTAGATAACGGAAGGATAGTTGATTATTCTGTTGCAGTGGGTAAAGACCCTTTAAGTAATGATGTTAGTAGTATTTCGAGTACAGGTGTTGGTACAGCGACTATAACTCAATTTTTAATACAAGTCCCTGCCGTAAGTTTAACTAAAAATGGAGTATGGCAAGATACAAACCTAGATGGCATTACAAGTGTGGATGATAAAATAATCTATTCTTTTGAAGTTGGAAATATTGGAAATATAGGCTTGACAAATCTAATGGTTACTGATGCTAAAGTTACTGTTCAAGGTGCAATGATTGCATATTTAGGAGTTAACGATTCAAATAGTACAGCCTTCACTGCTGAATACTTGATAACTCAAGATGATATAGATAAAGGATATGTTTATAATTCAGCACAAGTTGATGCCATTGGTTCCAATGGGGATCCAATTACCGAAACATCAACTGCTACTACCATCTGTGTGGGTTGTCCAGTGGATCCTTCATGCCTTACCTGTACCATAACGCCACTACCACAATCCCCTAAAATTGCATTGATGATGACAGGAGTATTTGGTGACACTAATGGAGATGGACAGGCTCAAAAAAATGAAACAATTAATTATACTTATACCGTAATGAATCTAGGGAATGTCCCTCTTAGTACTGTATGGATTGAAGACATTACTCTAGGTCACGATGTCGCAGATGGCTTCATAAGTCTTCCAATAGGAGCAACAGATTATACGACCTTCTCAGCAACATATCATATTACTCAAGAGGATATTATTCGAGGGTCTGTTACCAATCAATCAAAAGTTTTTGGCACAAGTCCTTTAGGTGTAGTCGTACAAGACTTATCAGATGACACAAGTCCGTTAGAAAATGACCCAACAACAATACCTATTACGGGCTGTAATCTCGAAGTGTTTAATGCCGTATCTCCTGATGGAGATAGTTTTAATAGCCTTTTCAGAATTCAAGGTATTGACTGTTATCCAAATAATTCGGTTCAAATTTATGACCGATGGGGTGTTAAAGTCTTTGATGTTGAAGGATATGACAATAACACAAAAGCATTCCGTGGAAAATCAGACGGAAGGGTTACTATAAACCAATCAAAAGGATTGCCAAGTGGAGCATACTTTTACATTATTAAATATGTAGATAAGAATAATACTGGATTTAATAAATCAGGCTACATACAGTTAATCAACTAATAAAAATTAGTTGATTTAATAAAAGCCTCTATTAGAATAATTTAAAAAAAAATAGTATGAAAACAAATTCAATCATAATTCTTCTATTGTTAGTAATGGTGTCAGGTTTTGCTCAGCAAGATGCACAGTACACACATTATATGTATAATACAATTAATATTAACCCTGCTTACGCTGGGAGCCGTGGAGTCACTAGCATTTTTGGTTTACATAGAACACAGTGGGTAGGTTTAGACGGAGCACCTGTAACAAATGCTGTTTCGATTAATACTCCTATTGAAAATTCTAGAATCGGAATTGGTCTATCATTTGTAAACGATAGAATAGGAGCGTCAGATCAAAATAGTATTTCTGCTGATATGTCCTATACCATTCCAACTTCTGAAAACGGAAAATTGTCTTTTGGCATCAAAGCAACTGCTGATTTATTAAATATAGATTACACTAAATTAAACAGATACGACTTAAGTGACCCTAAATTTCAAAACAATGTAGACAATGTTTTCTCTCCCAATTTTGGTGCAGGAGTATATTACCATACGGATAAAATGTATGTAGGATTTTCGATTCCTAACTTCCTTGAAGTAAAACATTTTGATGACAATACTTCCGCCGCAGTAAATGAACGCTTACATTATTATTTAATTGGGGGATACGTATTTGAATTAAGTCCTAGTGTCAAATTGAAACCTGCCTTTTTGAGTAAGGTTGTTTCAGGCGCACCTTTACAAGTGGATTTATCTGCCAATGTTTTATTGCAAGACAAATTAACCCTTGGACTTGCTTGGAGATGGGATGCTGCAGCAACTGCCATGGCAGGAATTCAATTAAGTCAAGGGCTTTTTATAGGTTACAGTTATGATTTTGAAACCACAAAATTGTCCTATTACAATTCAGGCTCTCATGAAATATTTTTGCGATTTGACTTGTTTAAAATCCAAAAGAAAATAATAACACCAAGATTTTTCTAAAAAACAGCGTATGAAAAAGAATTACATAATCGTATTGTTATTGAGTTTGATTACAATACAGCTAACCGCACAAAATAGTCCTACTGAAACCAAAGCTGATAAAGAATATGATCGGTTTGCTTATATAGATGCCATAAAAACTTATGAGCGTATGTATGATAAAGGATATAAGTCAAAAGACATATTATTGAAATTAGCTAATGCTTATTATTTTAATGGTGATTTAGAAAATGCTGCAAAACGATACAAAGAACTCTTTGACTTAGATCCTATTGTGACTCCTGAATGTTACTATCGATATGCTCAATCCCTAAAATCAATTAAAGAGTATAAAAAAGCTGACGAAATGATGGCCATTTTTAATAAAGAAAATGGAAATGATTTGAGAGCAAAATTAGCTGCTAGTCAAAAAAACTATCTGTCAATTATCAAGAAAAACTCTGGGAGATATATAATTGAGAATGCAGGAATCAACTCTAAATACTCTGATTACGGCACGGCTTATTATAAAAATAAAATTGTATTTACTACTGCTAGAGATTCAGGAAATTTCATCAAACGAGTGGATCCATGGACAGGAGAATGGTTTACAAACCTCTATGAGTCAGATGTAAACTCTGATGGAACTCTTAATTCAGCAAAACATCTTTCAAAAAAACTGAATACTAAATTTCATGAGTCTACACCAGTTTTTACTAAAGATGGAAATACTGTTTATTTCACTCGTAACAATTACAACAATGGTAAAAGAGGTAAAGACACTAATGAAACTACTTTATTAAAAATTTATAAAGCTACTTTAAAAGATGATTCTTGGATTGATCCTGTAGAACTCCCTTTTAATAGTGATAATTATAGTGTAGCTCATCCTGCCTTAAGTTTTGATGAAAAAACACTTTATTTTGCTTCTGATATGCCTGGAACTTTTGGCCAATCAGATATTTTCAAAGTGACGATTAATAATGATGGAACGTATAGTACTCCTGAAAATTTAGGAAAAGGTATTAATACCGAAGGAAAAGAAACCTTTCCATTTATTACTGATAAAAATGAATTGTATTTCGCTTCAGATGGTCATCCTGGTTTAGGTGGATTAGATGTTTTTGTATCCAAAGCAAAACAAGACGGAACATTTAAAACTGTATTGAACGTGGGTGAACCATTAAATAGTCCTAATGATGATTTTGGATTGATAATAGATACAAAGTCTAAAATGGGATATGTTACCTCAAATAGAGAAGGTGGTATGGGGAGTGATGACATTTATAAAATAAAAGAAACTAAACCAATTCAATATCCATGTGAACAATTTTTAATTGGATTTGTTACCGATTTAGAAACTGGAGAACCTATTGTGGATTCAAAAGTAAGTCTTTCAGACAGTAATTATAAATTAATTAAAACGGTAATCACAAACAAAGAAGGGGAATTTGATTTTGGACAAATAGATTGCAATTCTAAATACTATATCAAAACTGAAAAAGCAGCTTATAATGTAGAAGAAGTTCCTGTAACGGTCATCGATAATTCTGGCAGGACTGTAGTTCCTATTACACTTGAAAAAACGCTTAAAAAAGTAACAATTGGAGATGATTTGGCGAAAGCCTTTGGAATAAAAATTATTTATTTTGATTTAAATAAATACAATATTCGTTCTGATGCCGCTTTGGAACTATCAAAAATTTTAGATGTAATGCTTCAAAACCCAACAATAAAAATTGATATCCGTTCCCATACGGACAGCCGACAAACAGAAGCCTACAATAATAAATTATCTGAAAACAGAGCCGAATCGACTAAAAATTGGTTAATCCAAAACGGAATTAATCAATCTCGATTGACTGCCAAAGGATATGGAGAATCTCGATTAGTGAATCAATGTACTGATGGAGTAGAATGTACTGAAGAAGAACATCAAGCTAATAGACGCAGTGAATTTGTCATTACTTCTATGAATTAAAAATAATTAGTTAGTGACACTATCCCAAAAAGTGTTTAAATGGAAAAATTAAGGCTCCCTTTTATAATTGGAGCCTTTTTTTCTTTTAGGCTTTGTTTTTTTATATCGTAACTCGAACAATATACCCTTCAGAACCTCGAATATTAAAAACGGTATTGTCTTCAAAAATGAGGTACTGCCCTTTTACGCCCATTAGTTTTCCTTGAAAAGAAGGCGTTTTATCTAGGTTCAGACTTTTAACTTTTGTTGGATAATCTATTACTGGATAATCCATTTGGTACAAATCATTTTTATCCAAGATAAAGTATTCACGAACTTCGTCTGGAATTAAAGCTTCCAGTTTTAATCGTTCTGTGATAAGATCTACATGTTCAATATCATTAGTTAACATTTTTCGCCAATTGGTTTTATCAGCATAATGATTTTTGAGGGCAACCTCTGTGATTCCTGCTAGATATCGATTAGGGACTTCTACAATTGTAATCGCTTCATTAGCACCTTGATCGATCCAGCGTGTTGGTACTTGTGTTTTACGAGTTACGCCCACTTTGACTTCGCTTGAGAACGCTAAATAAACAATATGGGGTTGTAGTTGTACTTTTTGTTCATATTCTAAATCTCTATCGGCAATACCTAGATGGGCAGTGCTTAATTCAGGTCGCATAATCCAATCGCCCACAGCGGCACTAGAATAAAAACAGTCATAACAAAAACCTTGTCGGTAAATCTTTTTCTTTTTTTGACAATTAAGACATTGATAACCTATAAAATCAATAGTCAGTTCTTTACCAACCATCTGATTCACATTCAGGAAACTATCCTCAAAAACCAAATAATACTGTATTGGATTCCCAAATTCTGTTTGCATTTTTGTGAGCACTCCTTCGTATTGCATTCGTTTAATGTTTGATGTTTAACATTTTTTGTTATTTTTGGTAAAGTTATCATTCAAAATGCATAATTCATAATTACAATTACAAAATGCCACTAACTCTCATCAATTCATTTGCTTCTTGGGTTCTTAAACAACGAATCCATCAAATAGAACTTTTCTTGAAATACCCTAATGAGGTTCAGGAAGAATTACTTATGAATTTGATTCAATCAGCTAAATATACAAGTCTTGGTAAGCAACATGAATTTGATTCTATTCTTTCTTATAGAACGTTTTGTAGCCGTGTACCTATTACTAGTTATGAAGAAATTCAATCTATGATAGAACGTACTCGTAAAGGAGAGCAAAATTTATTTTGGAATACACCTGTAAAATGGTTTGCAAAATCCAGTGGTACTACTAATGCTAAAAGTAAATTTATTCCTGTTAGTAATGAAGCGCTTGAAGATTGTCATTATAAAGGGAGCAAAGATTTATTGTGTATGTATTTGAATAATAATGAAAACTCAGAAATGTTTTTAGGAAAAAGCCTTAGGCTAGGAGGGAGTTCTCAGATACACGAAGATAATAATAGTTATTTTGGAGATTTATCGGCAATATTGATTGAAAACATGCCTATTTGGGCGGAATTCAGTAGTACTCCAAATAATAAAATTTCATTAATGAGCCATTGGGAATCAAAAATTGAGGCTATTATTAATGAAACCAAAAAAGAAAATGTTACCAGTTTTGCTGGTGTTCCTTCCTGGATGTTGGTTTTGATGAATAAAATGCTTGAAGAAACAGGCAAAGGTAATTTATTGGAGCTTTGGCCTAACCTCGAAGTGTATTTTCACGGTGGTGTAAGTTTTGAACCCTATCGTGATCAATATAAAAACCTATTGCCTAAAAGTGATTTTAAATATTACGAAATATACAATGCCTCCGAAGGCTTTTTTGCGATTCAGGATTTGAATTATTCTGAAGATTTGTTACTTATGCTAGATTATGGTATTTTTTATGAATTTATTCCTATGGCGGTTTTTGGTACTGAAAACCAAAAAGCAATTCGCTTATCCGATGTGGAGTTAGATAAAAACTACGCTATTGTTATCACGACAAATTCTGGTTTGTGGCGTTATTTGATAGGTGATACCGTACGTTTTACATCACTCAATCCATACCGAATTAGAGTTACAGGCAGAACCAAACATCATATCAATGTTTTTGGTGAAGAATTAATGATAGAAAATACAGATAAGGCTATTGCTGAAGCATGCAAAATAACACAAACGGAAATCATTGATTACACTGTAGCTCCTGTTTTTATGAAAGACAAAGAAAAAGGCGCTCACGAATGGATGATTGAGTTTAAAATTGTTCCTCGTGACATGGTGCTATTTCAAAAGGTACTTGACGGAACCCTACAGTCTATCAATTCTGATTACGAAGCAAAGCGTCATAATAATATGACGTTAAACCCACTTGTCATTAATGTAGCGCGACCTAATTTGTTTTATGATTGGCTCAAAGACCGTGACAAACTAGGCGGACAACACAAAATCCCAAGATTATCCAATTCTCGAGATTATTTAGAGCAGTTAAAAAGCATGCAAGTCAAAATTATTACCTAATTAATTATACTATTTAATTTCCCTTTCAGTATCCTCTTTATTGGTGGTATGAATCCATATATACTAGGTGTAATTTTTTTTCAGGAGCTAATCCTGCTATCCGTTTCAAACGAAGTTCACTGAGCTCTTAATAAAGATAAAGTTACAGTCAAGTACTTTTGTGGAGGCAAAACGCCAGCCCCCACAAGAATTTCTACTACTATCAGGGCTCAGGGTAGAGGTGTTATCAGGAAGATTCAGTTAATTAAGAATGTTTATTACTATATATAAGAGTAAGAAAGCGTATCTATATTATAGTGTATGAGTTCAAGAAATCGTTATAACAGATAAGACCTTTGTTTGTCTCGGTGTTTCCTCCGAGAATCTTTATAAAATAGCTTTTTCTAAACTCTTCAATCTGTGCTGGTCTGCGTAATCTGTGTTTAAAACCTTTGTGATGTTAGTGATTCCTTAGGGTTCTGCGCGTTTCAACACCTCTAAATTCCTACAAACCATAAAAATCATAAAAAAGAAAGTTCAGATTTCCAGTGAGTTGAGAAAAAGGTTAAAATAAAGTTATGAAAAGGTATTGTTTAACGGAAGAACCTAACTACTTTTGCACCCGCAACAACGATTACGTTCATTGATTTACTGACAAGCGATTGAGAT
>NZ_JBAWDL010000263.1:0-2371 GCF_049590715.1 Flavobacterium sp. | reverse complement strand
ACAGCTTCGTTGAAGAATAAGGAAAATAGAGAATAGAATAAAGAGAAAAGAGCAAAGAGGTTATGAATGATTTTTATCATTAATAATAAAAATCAAAGTTGTTACTTTGCTAATAGTAATAAAGTTTTAAATAATAAATTGCTCAAAGCCTACAGCCCACAGCTCAAAGCCCACAGCTCAAAGTCAATAAAAATGATTGAAACAGATATCCTTATCATAGGAGCCGGTCCAACTGGTTTATTTGCCGTTTTTGAAGCGGGATTA
Source organism: Flavobacterium sp. (assembly GCF_049590715.1). Classification (GTDB taxonomy): domain Bacteria; phylum Bacteroidota; class Bacteroidia; order Flavobacteriales; family Flavobacteriaceae; genus Flavobacterium. The sequence goes on along the minus strand of NZ_JBAWDL010000263.1, from coordinate 2,107 downwards.
TTGAAATTAAAATGTCACATCCTAGATGCTTTACCACAAGCAGGGGGACAACTTTCAGAATTGTATCCTAAAAAACCTATCTACGATATTCCTGGATTTCCAGAAGTATTAGCAGGGGATTTAGTTGACAATTTGATGGAACAAATCAAGCAGTTCGAGCCAGGGTTTACTCTAGGAGAACGTGCAGAAACAATCGTTAAGCAAGAAGATGGTACGTTTATCGTAACGTCTAATGAAGGAACAGAATTCCATGCTAAAGTAATTGCTATTGCTGGTGGTTTAGGAAGTTTTGAGCCAAGAAAACCATTGATTGACGGAATCAATTTCTACGAAAACAAAGGCGTAAAATACTTTATCAAAGATCCAGAAGAATTCAGAAACAAGCGTGTCGTAATCGCTGGTGGAGGAGATTCTGCACTAGACTGGAGTATCTTCTTGACTGACGTAGCTTCAGAGGTAACTTTGATTCACCGTCGTAACGAATTCCGTGGTGCTTTGGATTCTGTAGAAAAAGTACAAGAATTAAAAGATGCTGGAAAAATCCGTATGATTACACCTGCTGAGGTAGTTGGAATCAACGGAGCAGAGCACGTAGAATCTATTGATTTGGACGAAAACGGAGCGCATCGCAAGATTGAAACGGATTTCTTTATTCCACTTTTCGGATTGACACCTAAATTAGGGCCTATCGGAAACTGGGGACTTGAAATCGAGAAAAACGCTATCAAAGTAAACAATGCTTTGGATTACCAAACGAACATTCCAGGGATTTTTGCTATCGGTGATATCAATACCTATCCAGGAAAATTAAAGTTGATTCTTTGTGGTTTCCACGAAGCGACTTTGATGTGTCAAGCGGCTTACCAAATCATCAACCCAGGAAAACGTTATGTGTTGAAATACACAACGGTATCAGGAGTTGACGGATTTGATGGAACGCGTAAAGAAGCGCCAAAAGCAGTTGTGAAAGCGATAAATTAAAGTAGCTAAGATACTAAGTTACTAAGGCTCTAAGTTTTTGCTTAGAGCCTTTTCTATTAATGATTTTTCTCAGAATCTCAGCCTCTTAGAACCTTAGTAACTTAAAAAAAAACACTTGCAAGTGGTAAGGCTAATGCTTTACTTTGCATTTCCTAAAAAATAAAAATAAGGAGCAGCGCATTAGGCCTTTTTAGGGAAGTCAGTTCCCGCTTTTCGCTTCAATCTTTTTATTTTGTCATACTGAGCTTGTCGAAGTACAAAATAAAAAGGATTTCCGCTACAATCGGGGCTAAAGAGCCACAGTAGTTTTTTTAGGAAGCAAATTTTACATATAAAATAAATAGCTATAAGCAAAGAGCATCAAGCTCAAAGCCCAAAGCTCAAAGCCCAAAGATATGCCAAGCATTCAAGAAGAAATAAAAAAAAGAATCCTCGTTCTCGATGGCGCCATGGGAACCATGTTGCAACGCTACAATTTTTCCGAAGAAGATTTTAGAGGCGAACGCTTCAAGGATTTTCCTCATTCGTTAAAAGGAAACAACGATTTATTGTCTTTAACACAACCTGTTGCTATTGCTGAGGTTCACGCTGCTTATTTTGAAGCAGGAGCTGATATTGTAGAAACCAATACCTTCTCAGGAACAACCATCGGTATGGCGGATTACCACATGGAAGACTTGGTCTATGAGTTGAACTATGAGTCGGCAAAAATTGCCCGTAAAGTAGCCGATGAATTCACGGCCAAAAATCCAGACAAACCTCGTTTTGTAGCGGGTTCAATCGGGCCAACAAACAGAACAGCAAGTATGTCCCCAGATGTGAATGATCCAGGATACCGTGCCGTAACTTTTGATGATTTACGTATTGCCTACAAGCAACAAGTGGAAGCCTTGATGGATGGAGGAAGTGATTTATTGTTGGTAGAAACTATTTTTGATACCTTAAATGCTAAAGCAGCACTTTTTGCGATTGAAGAAGTTAAAGACGAACGCAATATCGATATTCCAATCATGGTTTCAGGAACCATTACTGATGCTTCAGGAAGAACCCTTTCTGGACAAACGGTAGAGGCTTTCTTAATTTCCGTTTCTCACATTCCGTTGTTGAGCGTAGGATTCAATTGTGC
>NZ_JBAWDL010000262.1:0-1828 GCF_049590715.1 Flavobacterium sp. | reverse complement strand
CGCACTACCAAGGCCAAAATAATCCCTAGTAACACCACCACAAAAAAGAAGATACGAAAACGAAAAATAGCCTGTGTTTGTTTGGTAATTTCTAAGTTTTGGGTATAGAGGAGGTCATTTTTTTTACGCAATTGATCACTGTAGCGATTTTTGATGGTCAGGAACCCTTGGGTGTCTTCATTTCTTGGATTCAAATAGGTGTCGTTGATGGCTTTGGCTTTGGCCAAATTGGAATAGGCATCTTTATACTCTTCGAGTTGAAACAACAATTCGGCATAACGCAGATGCACATAGGATCGGTAAAAGGTATTCTCACCATTGTAATCTGGGATGGCTAATGATTTTTCAAAATAGGACTTGGCTTCTGCTAATCTATTGTTATGGGGTAAGAGGGTTGCAATTCGGCAATACAGAATAGTCAAAAAGCTGCTGTGCTGAGCATCCAGTTGTCCTTTTTCCTTTAAGCTTTCCAATGCTTTGTTGGTTTCTATTAATAGTGATAAAGCTTTTTCATGTTGGTTTTCGGCTTCGAGTACTGTCGCTTTTTTTTCATTCAAAAAAAGAGCGTAACTATTTCCCAATGGCACTTTTGCCGAAAGGCTCAAACAACTATCAATATGCTTTTGGAGTACGTCTATTTTTTTGACTCTTTGGTTATACAACACCAAGTTGTAGTGGGAATGAAAAAGTAATGAAAGTGTTTCAGGAGATTTGGGTTTTAGTTTCGAATAATAAAAATGGGCTTTTTTAAAATGGTCTCCTGCTTCTTCATCTTGTTTGAACAAATAATTGAGCACTCCAAATTCCTCATGCGCTTTGGCAATCAATAATGGATTTTTATATTCTTTGGCAATAAACAAAGCATCGCCAGCATTGCTAAACGCTTCTCCATAATTCAATGCGGCTCTATCAGCCGCGCTTAGGGAAATCAAACTCTGTATAATTTGAACGGTATCTTTCTTTCCAACAGCATTTTTGTATAGCTTTTTAAGTTCGGTAACAGCCTCTTCAGGCGTGTTTTTTCGACTTAATAAACCTTCGGCTGTGTAATCTTTAAATTGTTGGGCATGTAAGGAGGTGATTATAGAAAAATAAACTAAAAATACGGATGTAAATCGAAAAGAAGTCTTTAGTAATAGTAGTAATCTCTTCATATATAAAGGATTGTAGGTTTCTAGCAAAAATACAAAATATGCCCTAAGTTAAGTTTTTTTAAGCCTAAAAAAAGGTAATGTTAAGTTTTTGTAAGCCTGAGTTTAGCGATTTTATACTTGCATACCGCTAGATTTGTAACACTATTGAACCAACCATTTGTAATAAAATAAATAATGAAAATAAAACTTTTAATAGGGCTGTCTTTAATTGGAATTTTTGGAATCCTCCAAGCGCAAGAAAAGCCAAAACCAAATATCTTATTTATAGGAGTTGATGACCTTCGTCCGGAATTGGGCTGTTACGGATCGGATGTTGCCATTAGTCCTAATTTAGACAAACTAGCGTCACAAGGAATCCTTTTTGACAAAGCCTATTGCCAACAAGCCATTTGTGGTCCATCAAGAGCCAGTTTGCTCACAGGCTATCGCCCAGAAACATCGGGAGTGTATCACAATTATATTAAGTTTAGAGAAGCCAATCCTGACGTGATTACGCTGCCGCAACATTTCAAAAATAACGGATATGAAACCGTTTATTATGGTAAAATTTTCCACCACGGCGATTTAGACGATCAATTGTCATGGAGTATTCCTCCTGGAAAAGACAAAGCCCCTCAAGGTTATGCCTTGGCTGAAAATCAAAAATTAGCCAAAGAAAACATGAAAGCCATGAC
>NZ_JBAWDL010000261.1:0-7428 GCF_049590715.1 Flavobacterium sp. | reverse complement strand
GATAAACTAACAAGAAATTTATAACGCATTGATATAGATTAAATTAAAATAAAAATTAGGTCGTCAAATATATAACTTTTTTTTACTTCTCATAGAAAAAGAAACACTTAAAAACCACATTTAACATTTTTTTGTAACTAATACTTTACACTAAGGCTTTTGTTAAATTTGCTTTTTGTTAAAATTATGTTATTTTTGTTTTAATCATATCCCCGTTGCATGTCTAAACAGGCTTACTTTATCTTTTTTTTCTATATGACAATTAGCTTTTCTCTTATGGGTCAAAAAAAGATCCTTAGAGCAAAATCAATTATCAAAAATTCAACTTTAGAAGACCCCATTAACAAAAACACCCCGAATCCTAACGATGATATCGCTACTGATTTTATCATGTACGAACCTGACAATGGAAAACCTATTCCTAACGAAAAAAGAACCGAAGTCAAAGTATCATACGATAATACAGCTATCTATATTTCGGCTTTGCTATATGATAACGAGCCTGACAAAATCCTTAAAGAAATAACGAATCGCGATGTATTTGGTGCATCTGATCATTTTTCAGTATATATCAATGGATTCAATGACGGCCAACAAGATTATCGCTTTTATGTTAGTGCAGCAGGAGTACAAATGGATTGTCTAGCCACCGAAGACGAAGAAGATTTTACTTGGGATGCTATTTGGGAAAGCAAAGTAAAAACAAACGACTATGGTTGGACTGTAGAAATGAAAATTCCATATGCTGCTTTACGATTCTCGAACACCAAAGACCAAACTTGGGGTTTGAATTTCATGCGAGAAATAAAATGCAAAGTCCAAAAATACACATGGAATTATGTCGATACCAAGATCGGAGCCGTAATCACTCAAGCAGGAATCCTGAAAGGAATAGAAAATATTACACCACCCACAAGACTGTTTTTAATCCCCTACACTTCGGCTTATTATCAAGAGGACAAAACCACATCAGACCGAACGCTCAAGGCAGGATTAGACATTAAATACGGTATTAACGATTCCTTTACCCTTGACGCTATATTAGTTCCTGATTTTGGACAAACTAAATTTGATAACGCCATATTAAATTTAGAACCTTTTGAACAAACCTTGGTCGAAAACAGGCCTTTTTTTACTGAAGGAACCAATTTATTTAACAAAGGCGTGTTGTTTTACTCAAGAAGAATTGGAGGAAGTCCGATTACCGACAAAAGCACACTTGAAAGTCAAATCACAAACGACGAAGAAATCACCAACTTCCCTAGCACAGTAAATTTAATAAATGCAATTAAAATCTCTGGAAGGACTAAAAAAGGTTTAGGCATTGGATTTATGAATGCTATAACCGAAAAAACTTTTGCTACGATTCATAACAACGTTACAAACAAGGACAAAAACGAAGTAATACAACCTTTAACGAATTACAATATTGTTGTATTTGACCAGCGTTTTAGACAAAACTCCTCTTTTACTTTTATAAATACCAATACTACTCGAGACGGAAGCTTCAGGGACGCTAATGTTTCAGCAGTTTTATTTGATTTAAATACAAAATCAAACTCTTACAACTTGTATGGTGACTTCAAATACAGTAACATAACTGATTTTGAAAATTCAAACGGAATTAAAACGGAATTAGGTTTCGCAAAAACAAGCGGACAATATAGGTATGAGTTTGCAGGAAAGTACCTTTCAAGAAACTATGACACTAATGACTTGGGACTACTTTTTTTTAACAATTACCATAACGCTTACGCAAATGCAAGTTACCGAATAGTAAATCCCACGAAGTTATTCAATACTTTTAGTATAAATCAAACCTCTAATACCGAAATTGAAAATACAACAGGAAAATTACAAGCTGGAGCTATTGGAACGGAAATAAAAGCTTCTACACTAAAAAATGACGTTTTTCAATTTCTTTTCCAATTCACACCCTTTGAAACCTTTGATTTTTACGAACCTAGAACTGAAAATAAATACGTTTCATTACCGAAATTTCTTTATTCTTATATACAATTCACCTCAAACCCAAACAGACCATTTTCAATCACTTTTGAGCCTTCAATAACTGTATTTGATGAAAGAAACAGAAACATCTACGGACTTTATTTGAGTACAAAGTACCGTTTCAACAACCGCTTTTCAGTTTTACTCGCATCAGAATTCAATATTCAAAACAACGACAGAGGCTGGGCTGCCTTTGATAATTCAGATGTCATATTCGGACTCAGAAACCGACAAATATCACAAACTGATTTAACTGGAAAATATGCTCTTAGCAACAGGATGACACTTAATTTTACCGCTCGCTATTACTGGTCATTTTCTGAAATTAATCAATTTTCAACATTACAAGCTAACGGTCAACTAATAGATAATAATAATTATATAATGAATAAAAATAGAAATTTCAATTCTTGGAATTTTGATTTTTCCTATTCATGGTGGTTTGCTTCTGGTAGTGAAATATCCTTCCTCTACAGAAATTATGCTCAAGAAGACAATAACATTATAGAACACAGTCTGGACACCAATTTAAAAAATGTTTTCAATAGTAATTTAACCAATATTTTTTCGATTAGAGTTCGATATTTCATTGATTATAATTCACTTGCCAAATAACCCATCGTTTTTCCACAACAAATAGCCCTAACTTTGTTAGGTCATCGTTTTTAAATCAATAATACTAATTCAGGATTGCCTCAAAGTTTATAAAAGTTTTATATTTGCATAAAACTTGACAAAATGAACAAAAAAGTAATCCTTATGATATTAGATGGTTGGGGAAAATCTCCTGACCCAAAAGTATCTGCAATAGACAATGCCAACGTCCCTTTCATAAATAGCTTATATCAAAAATACCCTAGCGCACAATTACGTACAGACGGACTACATGTAGGACTTCCTGAAGGACAAATGGGGAATAGTGAAGTAGGTCACATGAACTTGGGTGCAGGAAGAATTGTATACCAAGATTTAGCCAAAATCAATTTGGCTGTAGCCAATAAAACACTAGCAAAAGAGCAAGTTCTTAAAGATGCTTTTCAATACGCTAAAGATAATAACAAAAAAGTACACTTCTTAGGGTTAGTTTCTGATGGTGGTGTTCACTCTCATACGTCACACTTACGTGGTTTAATTGACGCCAGTCAAGCTTATGGATTAGAAAATGTATTTATTCATGCTTTTACTGATGGTCGTGATGTAGATCCTAAATCAGGAAAAAAATACATTCAAGATTTACAAGATTATATTGCTTACACACCTGTAAAAGTAGCTTCGGTTATTGGTCGTTATTATGCCATGGATCGTGATAAAAGATGGGAGAGAGTAAAACTAGCGTATGACTTAATGGTGAATGGTACTGGAACTCCAACACATGACATTGTAACCTCAATCGCTACTAGTTATGGAAATGATGTTACTGACGAATTCATTCAGCCGCTTGTGGCTGTTGATAGTAATGACAAACCATTAGCTACAATCGCAGAAGATGACGTTGTTATTTTCTTTAATTTCAGAACAGATAGAGGTCGTGAATTGACTGAAGCGCTTTCGCAACAAGATTTCCACGAACAAAACATGCACAAACTAAACTTGTACTATGTTACGTTGACCAACTATGACGAAACATACAAAAACGTTAAAGTCGTATACAACAAAGACAACATCACAGAGACACTTGGTGAAGTTTTAGAAAAAGCAAGCAAAAAACAAATTCGAATTGCTGAAACGGAGAAATACCCTCACGTAACTTTCTTCTTTTCAGGAGGTCGTGAAGAGCCTTTTATTGGCGAAAGCCGTATCCTTAAGAACTCTCCTAAAGTTGCTACATATGACTTGCAACCTGAAATGAGTGCTTACGAACTAACTGATGCATTAGTTCCTGAAATCGAAAAAGGAGACGTTGATTTTGTATGTTTGAATTTTGCAAACGGCGACATGGTAGGACATACAGGAATGATGGATGCCGCTATAAAAGCTTGTGAAGCCGTTGATAAATGTGTTGAAAGAGTCATCACTGCAGCTATTGCAAATGATTATACGGTACTTGTAATTGCAGATCACGGAAACTGTGAAACCATGATTAATCCTGATGGAAGTCCAAATACAGCACACACAACAAATCCAGTTCCATTTATTTTGGTTGACAAAGAAATCAAAAAAGTAAATGACGGAGTTCTTGGTGATATTGCCCCAACAATCCTAGATTTAATGGGCGTAGCACAACCAGCTGTAATGTCACAACATTCTTTATTGTAAAATAAACGCTTACTATCATAGTCAAACTGCTTCATTATTGGAGCAGTTTTTTTATGCCTTGTTTTTAGTTTTAGGAGCAGAACATCCAGTGTTTTCAGGAGAGATAGTTCCCGCTATCCATTACAATCTTCTGGCGGGATAAACGCCCCGCCACAAGGATTTCCATTTCTATCGGGGCTAAGAGGAAAGATCAGGTATGTTTATCACGATCTCTATAGAAATTGCTCTACAAAATAAATCACAAGCCCTACAAATCCGCCTACAACCGTTCCATTAATCCGTATAAACTGAAGATCTTTGCCTACTTCCATTTCTAATTTATCGGCAATTTCTTTTTTATCCCAACTCTGAACAGATGTCGCAATCAAATCACCTATCGCTTTTTTATTTCGAAGCAAAACACCTAATGCATCTACTTTTATAAAATTAGTAATCTTAGCCATCATCACAGCATCATTCTGAATGTCAGTACCAAAATCACAAATCATTTTCGTTATGCTCAATTTTATTTTAGATGCAGCACCTTTTTCTAAATCGGTCAAAACAGCATTTTTCATCTCTAACCAGATCGATCCAATATAATCTTGTACCTCTGGTTTCTTCGTGAATTCAACCACTAGCCTACTAATTTTCAATTGCATTTCAGGAGAACTTTTCAATTCAGCAATAAAACTTAAAACATAGTCATTAATCTTTTTACGAATGGAACTTTCGGGTTGTTTTGCCATATCAAGAAACTCATAAAGTCCATTAAAAACACCATCAGCAATTTTCTTATCAGCCACTCCTAATGTGTACCAAGGTGTTGCGTTTTTGACCTTATCTCTAATTTCATTTCTATTCGCCTCTAATTCTGCTGACAAAATAGTTAAAACATTCGTTATCAATTGTGCTTGTTTGTCATCCTTGGACAATGCTTCTAAACCGATCGCTACCCATTCGCCAAAATTCATTTGTTGCATTTTACTTTCAAATTGCTCCAAAATAAACATTTTCACATCAGCATTCTCCACTGTTTTCAAAACACCTGGAATCACATTTTCAACTACTAACGAGGCAATCGTACTAGCATTTTTTTCTTCTTTCAACCAGTTAGTGGCTTTTGACGGAAAGTCAAATTCATCCAACTTCACTTCTAATTTTTCCTTAATCAAAAACTCATCCGATACAAAAGTTCCTAAATTTTGACCTATCGCATCTTTGTTGTTTGGAATCAGTGCCGTATGCGGAATAGGAATTCCCAAAGGATGCTTAAACAAAGCCACTACGGCAAACCAATCCGCAATGCCACCCACCATAGCGGCTTCACTAAATGCTTTCAACCACCCTATCTTGTAATGATGCGCTATAAAAAAACAAAATACTGCCGCTCCCAAAACACTTAGCGCAATGCTTTTCATTTTCATTAAATTATTTCTTTTAGCCTGATTACTCTCCATAATACTATTCACTTTTTTAATTGAACATACTAATTTAGTGATTTGTTTTTTAGAAAGATCAACACAGTACAATCAAGTCTAATAAAATAAATAAGAGTCAAAATTTCATAATCAATAGTAATACTATTATATTTGCATAAAAAGTACTCAAAATGAAATCAATATTATCAAACCTACAAATTAGGGTCAATGAAAAAATATACGTCAAAGATCCAGAAACTTCAATTTTAGGAAAGAAAATAATCCAAGAAAGCATTCTGCTAATTGATAAAATAGGTTTTGATACTTTTACTTTCAAGAAATTAGGAGAAAAAATTGGGTCGAATGAAAGTTCCATTTATCGTTATTTTGAAAACAAACACAAGTTATTAGTTTACTTATGTTCTTGGTACTGGTGTTGGGTCGAATATAAAATGGTTTTTAAGATGACTAATATTGAAGACCCGATGGACAAATTACAACGAGCCATTATTGTTGTTACAGAAAAAGCGGAAGAAGATCATTCCATACCCCATATCAATGAAGCTATTTTGTACCGTATTATCATCACTGAATTCACAAAAACCTTGCATACTAAAGAAGTTGATGACGAAAACAAAGAAGGCTTTTTCTTAATCTATAAAAATGTAATTAATCGAATCGTAGCCTTAATAATTGAAGTGAGCCCAAACTACCCCTATCCTAAAAGTTTAGCTTCTTCTATCATTGAGGGAACGTTGCATCAATGTTTTTTGAAAGATCACTTAAAAACCATCACAAACTGCAATGAAGAAATCACCCCTACAGATTTTTACTTAAACCTTATTACAACGATTTTAAAAAAATAAAAGAGATGAAACCATTACAACGATTCTACAACCTACTACAACTAGACAAGAAAGATGTCTATCAACTATTTTTTTATGCTATCTTTTCGGGATTAGTGAGTTTATCACTGCCATTAGGAATCCAAGCCATTACTAATTTTATACAATCTGGTAGAGCTAGTGTCTCTTGGATCATATTAATTGTTTTGGTTGTTTTGGGAGTTGCCTTAGTTGGAATACTATCATTAATGCAATTGAGAATTACAGAGAATTTACAACAAAAAATATTTGTACGTGCTTCATTTGAATTTGCATTACGATTGCCTAAAATTAAGTTTGAAGAATATTATGACAGCTACCCTCCAGAATTAGCTAATCGATTTTTTGACACACTAACTATTCAAAAAGGAACATCAAAACTGCTTATTGATTTTTCGGCTGCTTTACTACAAATCATTTTCGGAATCATTTTGCTATCTCTTTACCATAATTACTTTATCATTTTTGGTATTCTATTATTGATTTTACTTTTTTTTATTTTCAAATTTTCATATAACTCAGGACTACAAAGCAGTCTTAATGAATCAAAATACAAATACAAAGTAGCGGCATGGCTACAGGAATTAGCCCGTAACAATTTCAGCTTTAGAAATCAATTGCATCACGATTATGCTTTAAACAAAAATGACGTTATCGCAACCGAATATTTAAAATACAGAGAGAAACATTTTACGGTGATCAAATCGCAATTCACCCAGCTGATTGGCTTCAAAACTATTATCACAGCCAGTTTATTATCAATCGGTGGGTATTTAGTATTATCACAAGAAATGAATATGGGACAGTTTGTAGCGGCCGAAATCGTAATTCTGTTGGTAATTAATTCTGTTGAAAAAATAATTATTGGTTTGGAAACT
>NZ_JBAWDL010000260.1:0-2046 GCF_049590715.1 Flavobacterium sp. | reverse complement strand
CTTTTGGGCTGAATGACGGATGTTTGTCATCATACCTGTTTTATGTTTTGGAATAGAATCTTCCTGAGATCTGCATTCTACAGGAGCTTTACAAAAGTCCATAAAGCCTTACCTTTCTGGACCCTGCCTACCCGTGGGGCTTGTTTTTTGCCACCCTCAAAATACAGGGTCCAGAAAGTAGGTCCAGGTCAATATTAAGACATATCTTTATGAACTGTACTTTATGAACGTTTAAGAACAGCTAGATGAATCAAAACCTCGGCTACGCCAACTCAGCGGACCGTCACGTCTCAATAGCTGAACTATAACATCGATATACAAGTCAAGATCTTATATACGTCTACGACCGCATTTTTCAGAAAAAGATCTCTGGACTCTTCGATCTGTATACTGTCTTTCCCCTAAGCTCACATGGATATAGTTTATTACCTGATTTACACAGGCCATGAATCATGAAAAGTTATTAAGGCGAGGACTTAAAACAGTAAGCTATGCCGGGTAGCCGTGTTATGCTGAAATAGCCTCATACAGTTGCATGTTCGCTTAAGTTGTAAGTTAAAAGAATGTAGCTGTTGAAAATCATGTGCTCATCCCATCAGTGGAGGTAATTAAAGCTGAACGCCTCATCGCCAACTCAACGGACAAGACCCTGTTCACCCGGGTAATCATGGCCAACAGCTATGAAACAGCACGGTGGGATGGCAATTGCGGTGAAATCTCTGTGTTATACTTGGAGAAATTTATATTGATTACAGTGATTTCTCCAAGTATGCCGCCTGTAATTTTAAAATTGTAGCGCAGGTATGGGCCAGGCAATTTCTCACCATCTCCAATCATCCGCATACTTCGCTCCGGGCTGTACTTGTGAACAAGGCAATGTCACGACCGCTTTTCAAGTCATCAATACTATGTCCAAGAGCTGGATATGGGACAATCTGGACTGTATTTTCCATTCCTTGGATTCCGGATTCATAGGGAAAGAGAGATGGCATTCCGTATTACTCGATTGCCCCAATCCCTTGGGCCTCTAATCTAGCAATTCCTTTTTTCATTGCCTCGATTTGCTCCAGGGAGTGGCCTTGCCAGGCAGTAACCTCACCGACTACCCTGAGGGGATGTTGTGAACGGAAGGACATGGATGGATTTCCCTTGAATTTCTGGTTGGTCAGATTCGGGTCGTCCTGCATGGGACCGGTGGGCTCAACCAGGTAGATTCTTTCCCGTCCATCGCCGCTGGCCAGCTCAGCCCCCCAAACGGCGGGATCAAGAGTGGCCGTGAAGTAGATGTATTTGGCTTTGTCCCCTTTGCCGTAGTTCGAATTGTAGCCAGCCTTCAGCAGTTGTCCGAGCCTAAGATCAGCCTTGGTTCCGTGCAGGTACGTCTGGACGAATGGGGTATGGACCGTGGTGGCCATATTGGGTTTAGCGTTGTTAATCATTGGTTATTCCTATTTGAGTTTTTCGAGGGTTTGATTGGCCAAATGCAGGGATTCATTAAGATAGGATTCTATCACCCCTCTTTCCGTATTTGAAAACGAGGCGATAATCCTTTCCGTTTCTTTCTGGAACACTTCGTATAGAGGTTTCAGAAGCGCAGTTATTTTCTCTATATCTGGGACGATGTGCACCTTCCTTCTATCGGCTGGATCCGCCTCCCTGTACACCAGTCCCCTTTTCTCAAACCTGTCGGCCAGGGCAGTCACCGACCCCGTGGTCAACCCGGTAAGTTCTGCCAGCTCACCGGCGGTCAGCCTGCCTCTAAGGAGAAAGCCCAAGTACTTGTGGTCTGTGCCGGCAAAACCCGCTTTTCTGGCTATGGCCTCATGCATTTGGACGGAAGCGTAGGCATACCTCTGACTAAGTTTTCTGATTTCCAGTATCTGATCATTTTCCATAAATTATCTTGACTATTAATTATCTTGATTGCAAAGATAATGATACAAAGTTGAATCTCATAGCCTTTATTAAATTATTGCGAAAGCCTAAACCAATAAAATATATGGACTGGCAGGCCCCATGAAATCCCGTATGTGAACTCATCAGACC
>NZ_JBAWDL010000259.1:0-2965 GCF_049590715.1 Flavobacterium sp. | reverse complement strand
TTCAATTACTGTGCCAAGATATAAAAACAATGTAAGTTTGGTTTGAATTAAAATACGATGCTAAGCACGAATCTCTAATTTTAGAGTGCTTATTATTCTGGTTTTTTTTAAATCATTTAAGAAAATTAAGGACATTTAAAATTTAAACACTTTGAATTTAAATAGAACAGTATTTAAGAAGCTGAATTGTTATTTTGTAAAGCAACAGATAAATTTTCTTTAAAAAAAAACATGCTATTCCTCGCCATTCAACAATTCTTTATACATCTCAATATTACCTTTCACTTTTTCATCCAGTTCAGGTTCTTTAATGTCTGTGTATTTTTGCATTTCTTCCCAGATGATTTTGGCAACAATATAGCGAGCCATATCTTTATCATCTGCTGGAACTATGTACCACGGTGCATTTTCTTTAGCTGTTTTGTTAATGGCTTCCTCATAATACTGCATGTATTCATCCCAACACTCGCGTTCTTTCATGTCACCAGCCGAAAATTTCCAGTTGTGCTCTTCATTTTCTAGTCTTCGTAGCAGGCGTTTGCGTTGTTCATTTTTGCTCAAGTGCAAGAAAAATTTCAAAACAATCGTTCCGTTTTGTGAAATGTGTTTTTCAAAGTGATTGATTTGCTTTATCCTTTTTTTCCAAAATTGAGGTGTAATATCTTCGACTTTCTCGATGCCAGGCAAATTTTCATTCAAAATATATTCAGGATGAACTCTCGTGACCAAAACATTTTCATAATGCGTACGGTTAAAAATCGCAAACTTCCCTTTCTCTGGCAAAGCCACATAATGTCTCCACAAATAATCGTGCTCCAGTTCAGCTGAATTGGGTGTTTTAAAACTATGCACCACCACACCACGCGAATTAAATTCCTTAAATACTTCTCGTATCAAACTATCTTTTCCAGAGGTATCCATTCCTTGCAAGCAAATCAAAACGCCATAACGGTTGTGCGCATACATCACATCTTGTATGGCGCTCAGTTTTTCTCGCACGTCATCAAGTTTATTTTCTTTAGCATCATCACTAGCATCATTTTTCAAATCAGTTGGTAAGTCATTCAGCTTTATTGGAGCCGTTACTTTAAAATCATTTGGATCAATAGATTTCATATAGTTGTATTTTTAATTAAAGTAAATATAGTATTTTTGAGGAGCAATTTCCTGCTTTTCGTTGCAATACATTTTCAAGTAATTGTTTTTTTATAAGTCGTCACAGGAGCTTCCTTTGGTCGCTCTGTGTCTCCTATAAAAAATACAATTTCTCTTCAATGTATTTTCACTGCAATCAGGGCTAGGATAATCGTTCGCTAAACAACATTTCATGGAAAAATTCACACTCGAAATTTTATTTCACATCATAGGAATTGGTTCTGCCTCTGGACTTTTTTATCAAAACAATCAGCTCTACATCGTAAGTGATAACAGTGAGTATTTATATGAATATTCCATGAAGGATACCCAACTTCAAAAATACCCTTTGACTTCAAATCCAACAGAGAACATTCCTAAGAAAGAAAAACCTGATTTTGAATCGGTTCTTCATTATCAAGACAGTCTTTACATCTTTGGCTCAGGGTCTACTCAAAATCGCAATAAAATGGTCGAATTTGATCTAAACCAAAAAAGGAAAACCACTACGAACAATCTTGTAGATTTGTACGCCGTTATGCAAAGTTTTGCCAGTATCAAACCTGCTGAATTCAATCTTGAAGGAGCTGTTTACGAACCTGAAAACGAAAATTGGTACTTCTTTAACCGTGGCAATGGCGTGTCAGGAAAGAACACCTTGTTTACTTTTCACGGTAAGAAACTCAATCAAGAATTTAGTTTGCTTTCAAATGATTACAAATTGCCAAAAATAAAAGGAGTGCGCACCAGTTTTACAGATGCTGTTCTAGTGGAGGATAACCTTTATTTTTTAGCCGCTGCTGAGGATACTAATTCCACCTATGAAGATGGGCAGGTACTAGGAACAGTTTTAGGTTGTATCAATCTTGAAACAATGAAAATGAAATTCACCAAAAAAATTAGTGACAACCATAAATTTGAAGGAATTAGTTTGTATAAACAATCCAATAACCAAATCGATTTTCTGCTTTGTGAAGACAACGACACCGCATCATTAGAAACCAATATTTACAAACTGAGTATCAATATAAAATAATTCGCATTGCAAATAAAAAATCACTAATACCTTTTTTAAAATTCGTATTAGTGATTTTTTTATAGGAATTAAACATGTTTTATTCCTTTATTTATTGGGTGCTACAAGCTTACTGTTTTTTTGTTCTTTTAAGATAGCCGCTAAATTTAGATTGACCAAATTAGCCATTTCATGCTCTGATATTTCTAATGCATCTGGCGTTTTAACTGTTTGTAACCACGGTTTAGGTGCTTTAAAATCATATTTTCCAAAAACAATTACAGGAGTTCCTTTGGCTTTAACCGTTTCTTTATCGGCTAAAACCCATTGGTCAGCCCAGTCATAAAGAAAACGAGCATCTTTTTCTTGTAATCGCAAACAAGAATGGGAAGCAGGATATCCTGGTAATTCATATTGGTGAAAACCAACTCCCAATTTGTTTTCAATATTAAAATTCCATTTTAAATCCCACTCATCATTAAAGGTACTAGTTGTTTCCTCAGCTTTCCAGTTGGTAAAGAACAAACCAGTTGGAGTTTGATCTTTTTCTCTTCCCATATTTGTAGGGCCTGTATAAACAAGTGTTCCATTTTCATAAGCTGCAAAAGTTTGTGTAGGATAGGAAAAAAAGATGATTTTTGAAATATTTTTTATGGCTTCCAATTGTAGCGGGAAAGGAAGATAATCTTCTCTCTTTCCTTCAAAAGTTGTTGGAACGATAATCGAATCCATTTTCATAATGTTTTTAGCATCGGTTCTGTTCAAGTCAGTAACGATAGCCATTTTAGACTCGTCCTTTTCATTGGCTTTAAGCCA
>NZ_JBAWDL010000258.1:0-6428 GCF_049590715.1 Flavobacterium sp. | reverse complement strand
TTAAATTGAGGTATGAAAAAGTGAATGCAGTAGATAATAAAAATAGTAGATATGAAGTGAATGCAAATGCTGCAGTTAAGATTATATGGTAGCAAAATAGTATTAAATGCATGAATTAGCTACTCATACTATTTATTGTTTTCAGCGATTTCAGGACACGATCTTCAATAGAGACAAAATTTCTTTAATTGAAAAATCAGCACCACAAATAAACTCATCTGCTGCTCCATAATATATTGTAAGCTTATCCCCATCAATAATATGACCATTTGTAAAAACTACATGTCCAAAGAAACCACTAATTTCATAATCTTCCTTTGGAATCATTATTGGATCTTCGGTTCGAGATATCACTTTGGAGGGATCATTAAGATCTAAAAGAAGCGCTCCAAGACAATATCGATGTGCAACATCAGCACCATGATAAATTTGAAGCCATCCATATTCTGTTTTTATGGGAGCAGCACCAGCACCTATACGCACACTATCCCACATTTCTTTCCGTGTACCGGCTACAAATTTATGATTTCCCCAATGGATTCCATCAATAGACTCAGCAATCCAGATAAAATTTCCACCTATTTGCACACTGCTCGGACGATGAAGTGCATAATATTTGCCGTTTATTAATTCTTCAAAAATAGCACAATCTTTATTATGTGGAGGGAAAATCATACCATGATGCGTAAAATCTACCCAATTTGTTGTAGTTCGTAGTCCTACACCAACCCCACTATTTGAAACAGCAGTATAAGTCAGGTAATAAGTATTTCCAATTTGAGAAACTCTACAATCTTCAATACCAAATTGCTCCAATGTTCCTATTGCCGTTAATAAAGAATTATTTAAACTTTCCGTGAATTTTATTCCATCTTCACTTTCCATGAGTCTTAAATGAGATAGGGTGGTAAGATAATCCAAGCCTTTATACTGCATGACACGTGCATCAGTAGCGATTAGATGAGGATCATTCAGCGGGACTTCTATTATTTCAATTTTCCCATTGTCATTTATTACTGGAAAAAAAACAACTCCTTCCTTTTGTGTTATGCTTTCGGCAACACGAACTAAAAGATATATTTTATTCTTGAATCTGAAAACACCAGGATTTAAAAGGCAAATTACTTGTAATTCTGCACTTGTTGGCTCAATATTTTTTGGGATTAATATTGGATTATTGCTAAACCTTTTGGCGATATCTGACATAATATAATTATTTATATAGTATTTACTTACACTTAAGGGGATAATTAGTTTCTATATCCGAACCTATTAATAAAGCTATTGCATCAATTGCCTGATTAATAATTTCAGTTTGCGTTCCTTTAAAATGGAAACGTTTGGCAATATGTTTGTATGGCAAAATAATATAAACAAATATAGTTCCCACTGGTTTTTCAAGACATTCACTTCCCCCTGGAGTGGCTAAACCAGTTATTGCAACGCAAATATCAGCAGGTGTAAAGCTGCAAAAATTTACCGCCATTGCCTGAGTAACTTCGTATGATTCAGCAGTGAAAGTTTCAATTAAACCCAATGGAATTTTTAGTAGATCTGTTTTCATACAAATATCATAACTAACAATACCACCAAGCAAAATTTTACCTGAATTAGGAACTGTGGAAAATTCATAAGACATTTTTCCTGCAGATACACTTTCTACAAATGCTATCTTCCATTCTTTTTTAATCAATAAATTGGTAAAGTCTGTAACTTCTTTGGATGCCATTTTAAATTTTATTTTATTATCGATTATGGATGTTTATTTCAGTATTTAAATTATATCATGATAACACTATATCATTTCGACGCTGATATAAAGTCTGTGTATTTTTGTTAAAAACAAAAGCCTGCTACATATAAATGTTGCAGGCTTCTCTTAATTGTTTAGCTTATTTTTTTTCTTCTTCCTCATTTTCAGCAGCCTCGAAGTTTATCGAGTTATATGCTGCCTCACTTAAAGTCTCATCCGCTTCTTTTTCTTCAGCTAATGTTTGTTCCAATAAACTAGCTGCTTCGTCTTCGCCAAGTGTTTTGGCGAATGCCACTAGGGTACCATAAGAGGCAATTTCGTAATGTTCAATTTTTTGCGATGCTGCAATAATACCTGCATCTCTCACAGGACCAAGTTCCGTTTCTTTAAGAATATCTTTTCCTTCAGTTATTAGACCATCCATAGCATCACATTTTTTTGCAACAGCTTTTTCACCTAGAATATCAAAAACTTCTTCCAATCTTGTAACTTGTTCTTGAGTGACTTCTAAATGATTATTGATTGCCATAACCAAGTTTTCATTTGATGCATTTTTTGCCATTTTTGGCAATGCTTTCACTAAAGCTTTCTCAGCCCAATAAATATCTTTTAGAGCATCAACGAATAATTCCTTTAGTTCTTTAGCTGCATTTTTTTTAGGTTTAACTATTTTTTTTTCAGCTGAAGTTTTTGCCTTTGTATCCTTTTTTTTATCTTTTGATTCCATCTTATTTAATTTTAAATTATTATTTATTTTTTACCAAATTTTACGATCATCCTCAAAACTATCAGTTTTTGCTTCATTTTTGAAAATTTCCTTTTCTGCCTCTGTGTCAGGAATTTCATTGGGATCTTTAAAAGAGTTTTCTCCATTCTGGAAATCACTATTTCCTTCTGAATAGCGATCAGTTTCTGTGTATCTAACATCCCCTGTACCTGGCACAGTGTTATTATCAATTGGTTTATAATTTTCATCATTTTCCAATTCATTTATCGACACACTATCTTTCAATGCATCCTTTGAAGTATCATTGTTTTCGCTTGGGAAATAATCCGTATTTGGATTTATTTTTTTTAAATTTTCGTCTTTAATTTCTTTTGAGGTACCACGATCTTCGTTGTATTCTCTATTATCTAAATTTTCCATGATATTGATTATTAAAATTATACATAATCAAAATTAAGATTAGATATCTTTTTAATGTTATATAATTTTGTAATGAAATTATAATTTATTAATCTGGAAAAAAATTACGTATATGAAAATTAATGGTTTTGAGAAGAATCTTAAGAGATGAAAAAACTATTTTGAATCTGTTTTTAATTGTGTGTATTATTAAATTTTATTGCTTTAAAAGACAAAATATCTAGTTTGTTTTCAAAACTTGCCAAATTATTATGCTAGAAAGTATGGTATTACTGATGCCTTTATAGTTTAATCACAGATATTGTTTTACTTCATTAGAAAAATTTCTCCCCAGTGGGGTGAAACTGTGGAAAATTTATCATTAAATGTTTGAAATTTTGTGAATTAATTAGACGTAAACCAAATTTAAAATTTGGCATGTATCACAAAATTTATTAGCTATGAAATATTCTATAGACAAAATCCTTTTAGATATACACAATAAAGAAGATAAGATTTTATCACAAAGCAAAAGGTTGATTGATGAGGCTTACGAAATGACCCTATATCTTCAAGATCTTTTAGGTTCAGTTAAGAAATACCTTAGTGAAGAAGGATTTAAAAACGATGAGGAAGAAATCCATTTCTTTCGTTCTATTAAGCCCCAAATTCTTGGAAAGCTGATTTACTACAATAAGATATATCGCATTGAAACCACTTGCCCTGTTAGTAACGGTAAAATGTATTACAGTTATTTTTCTGGACAATTGGCAAATCTTAAACGGGAATATACTGAACACCTCTGCAATTCGGATTTTTATAGGTATTACCGCTCAGGTCGGACAGACCGTGATGATATTTACTTCAAACGTGGAAACATTAATTACCATGATGGACTTAACAGTATTGTGTTTGAAATAGACCCGGAATTCTCGACTTTCTTCGATTATAAAACTGCAAAGATTATATCTAATGAGTTGCTCTACCATTATTTGCTCACAAAAATTAATCCTGATGAAAGTCCCGATGTGATATTGCAAAAGCCGGAAAGTTGCAAAGATATATTTTGGACAGATAGCAAAAATGCCATAATCGAATTGATATATGCCCTTTATGCTTCGGGCGTAATTTCTCACGGAAAAATCGGTATCCGAAAAATTAGTCTGATGTTTCAAGTACTTTTCCGTATTCCTCTCGGCGACCTGCATCACGCTTTCCATAGAATGAAAACCCGAAGTGGTTCCAGGACTTCATTTTTAGACCAGCTTAAGTTTTCTCTTGAAGAATATATGGATAAAGACCTTTAGTTTAATTGAGCTATCATTTCAAAGCAGTACATCATCGTACTGCTTTTTTTTGCCCATATCTGCCAATTGGTAAAGTTTGCAAAACACTATTGTTAAAACAATCAAAATTCCCTAAAAACCTTTACTGATAAGGATTTCCCTAATTGTAAAAATTTTCAAAAAAACGCCAAACCAATTGGCAGACCTTGGCAGACAAACTGTGCCATCCTTACCAATTTTGCATAGTAAACTTTAATAAGCTATGTAATGAAAATAATAAATATTGAGGAAGAAGCGTGGCAACAGCTCAACAGCCGTATCAATACCATTGCTGACTATCTCAAAAGACAAGAAGATAAAAGTTATGATGACCTGTGGCTCAATAACCACGAGGTATGCCAATACCTGCAAATCAGCGAGAAAACCCTATGGCGTATGCGTACCAAAGGAGAGATCGCTTATTCAAAAATCTACGGACAATATTTCTACACTATTGGTTCCATAAAAGATTTGTTCAAGGCCAATGCTATACAAAGCAGTGATGAGTATGTACAGCAACTTATGGATAAAGGCAAAAGATATATCGAGAAAGGTAGAAAATTATAGGCAGATAAAAAATAGGTTTAACCCTAAAATTATATTCTTATGAATATTGAAAGAATGGAATTTTTGGCGTGGATGGAACGCCTAATGGACAGACTTGATATGCTTGGCAACAATATCGAGGACTTTCAAAAGAAACGAAATAATATAGATGGGGAGGAATTACTCGACAATCAGGATTTACTTCAAATGCTGAAGATCAGTAATCGTTCATTGCAACGTTATCGCTCCAACGGGAAACTCCCATATTATACAATAAGCGGGAAATTGTATTATAAGTTATCTGATGTTCATCAATTTATAAGAGAGAGTTTTAATTCTCCGACACCTAAATAAAATGCCAATGAGCGTCAAGTACTGCCATTAAATGCCACTTAATGCAATGCGGTGAGCAGTTCATTTAATTTAGGCATTGAAATCTTAAAAATTCTCAAATTATGAACGAAGCAACTTCAAATAAGCATGAAGAGTCCCAACAATTATCGGACATAATGTTGGTGTTGGATAAAGAAAAAATGAAAATCCATGCTGTAAAAAATATTGATAAAAACGGAAAAATGGAAACCGTTGCTCCCACAAAAAAGAACGAAAGCGAATTTATGCGGGTGGACAAACAAGGCAATTTCATTTCTAATTTCTTCTCCAATTTTTACAGACAACTGAAAGACCCTACCAAATTTACATTCTTCCAAGTACCAGCCGATAAAGCCTTAGAAAAAGCAAAAGAATTTCAGAAGCAGATAGATTATCCTACGCCAGAGGGCGAAAAAATAATGAAAAAAGATGAAATGAAAGTTGAGTCTGAACATAAACAAGAAAATCAAAATAATATGGAAACAACACAAAAAGCACCAGAAAATAACGAATACCGTTACAAGCCGGAACAAATTGATTGGGAAACAATGAACAATCTTGGATTGGGCAAAGAACGCCTGGAAAAAATGAACCTCTTGGAACCTTTATTGAAAGGGTTTAAAACCAATGAACTTGTACCTGTAAGCCTTAATCTCGGTACTGCGGTTACCCGGATGGATGCCCGTCTTTCATTGCAACATAATGATGAAGGCAGGGTAGTAGTCGCTATTCACGGTATTCGAAAAGAGCCGAACTTAAATTTTGAGTTTTTTGGACACAAGTTTACTGATGAAGACAAGAATAACTTATTCGATGCAGGGAATATGGGGCGTGTGGTTGATTTGAAAAATCCTAAAACAGGGGAAATTATTCCCTCAATTATTAGTGTGGATAGGCTAACCAATGAATTGATTGCACTGAAAATAGAATACATAAAAATACCCGATGAAATAAAAGGGGTAAAACTGAATGATGAGCAAAAACAAACTTTAATGGACGGCAAACCACTTCATTTAGAGGGAATGATTTCTAAAAAGGGAACCGAGTTTGAAGCTACCGTACAGTTCAATGCAGACAAACGTTATGTAGAGTTTCTTTTTGACAGAGGCAATTCCAATCAGCAAACGCAAAGCAACGGACAAAACAACCATCAAAATAATCCGCAGGAAGTTCCGAGAGTTTTTAGAGGTAAGGAATTGGATAATGAACAATATGATAAGTTCAAAGCTGGTCAGACTGTTTACATCAGTGGCTTGACGGACAAGCAAGGTAAGCCATACCAAGGTTATATCACGTTGAATAAGGA
>NZ_JBAWDL010000257.1:0-18373 GCF_049590715.1 Flavobacterium sp. | reverse complement strand
AAAACATTGGACTCGGGCATTTTTATTCGGGTGCATCGTTCTTATATTGTCAACAGGAATATGGTTACGGGTCTTAAAGGTAGAGACCTTTCGTTAGGATCAATCCAAATTCCTGTGAGTGATAGTTATTATGAATTGGTGAAACGAGAATTGTTTTAGTGAAAAACATCATAACAACCGAAATAAGAAGTACAATCCTAAATCATAGCCCCGATAGCAACGAAAATCCTTGTGGTGGCTGGCGTTTTGCCACTACAAGATTGCAGTGAATAGCGGGAACTGTCATTGTTAATAGCACTATCATTCTGCTCCTAATAAAACAAAAAAAAGCTACCAACCTTTTTAAAGATTGATAGCTTTTTTGAATTCTATATAGTAACTATTAGATATTTGCAGCTAAATAGTCACCTACTTCTTTAGTACCGTAAGCTTTTCCACCATCGGCTAAATCTTCAGTAACGATTCCAGCTTCTAAAGCTTTGTTTACTGCGTCTCTCATTGCTTTTCCTTCTTCCATTAATCCGAAGTTTTCGAACATCATAGCAGCCGATAAAACAGTAGCCATAGGGTTAGCGATATTTAAACCTGTTGCTTGTGGGTAAGACCCGTGGATTGGCTCAAACAAAGATACCTCAGCTCCCATAGATGCAGATGGCATTAATCCCATTGAACCAGAAATTACAGAAGCTTCATCCGTTAAGATGTCTCCAAACAAGTTCTCAGTAATCAATACATCATAAGAGTTTGGCCATTGCACCAAACGCATAGCAACTGCATCAACAAACTCATAAGAAACAGTTACTTCTGGATACTCTTTTTCCATTGCTTGTACTGTTTCTCTCCATAAACGAGATGTTTCAAGTACGTTAGCTTTGTCCACACAACACAATCTTTTAGAACGTGTCATGGCTAATTCAAAACCTTTTTTGGCCAAACGTTGTACTTCATGTCTTGTATATACACAGTTGTCAAAAGCTGTTTCTCCACCGTCTCTTCTTCCTTTTTCTCCAAAGTAAATTCCTCCGGTTAACTCTCTTAAGAAAACCAAGTCAGTTCCTTCGATACGCTCTCTTTTTAATGGAGATTTATCTAACAAAGAAGGAAATGTAAATGTAGGACGTACATTAGCAAACAAACCTAATTTTTTACGCATCAACAACAAACCTTGTTCTGGACGTACTGGTGCAGAAGGATCGTTATCGTATTTTGGGTGACCAATAGCTCCAAATAAAACAGCATCAGCATTTTTACAAATTTCGTGCGTTGCATCTGGATAAGGTTCTCCTACTGCATCAATCGCAGCAGCACCAGTTAAAGCTGGTTTCCAAGTGATTTCATGTCCAAATTTTTGTGCAATTGCATCTGATACTTTTACTGCTTGATCAATTACTTCTGGTCCGATTCCGTCCCCTGCTAAAAGTGCGATATTTAATTTCATATTGATTGTTTTTGTTTTTGAGCCTTAGGCCTTTGGTAAATTATGTTATCTATTTAATTCTTGCAAAAATATATTATTTTTAAAGAAAACCCGAACAATTCTTTAATTTACTCTCGCTCAAAGTTCAGTTTTTCTAAACGTATTTCCATGTACTTACCAGTTTTCTCTGGGTTTTTAAAGTATTCAACTATACTAACGTAGCCTTCCTTGGTAGGAAATACATTAATACTACTCTCTTTATTAGTCAAAGGCATTTTTTGAATTGTTTCTTTTTTAGATTTATAATAGTAATTTAGAATATTAAGTTCGAGGTTACTATTGTCATTTTTATCAAAAAAGAAATAAGCACGTCCTGTTTTATCAGCTATACGCTGTGAAAAATAATATTTATAACCCATTGTTGATTTGACATTATATTCCGTTGTTTTAACCGAATTAAAATCCTTATCCATCAAAAAAGTATATAACTGAGTATAACTCTTCCCTGTTTGTGTTATTCGAAAAGTCTCTGCTAAGACATAAAAAGTTCCGTCAGGATTCAGATTACATTTTTGATATTTTAAAAATCCATCTCCACTAACTCTTCCGCTCTCACTAATTTTTATATCTTTATAAGTTTCATTTTTTCTATATGAATCTCTAATAATGGTATTGGTTTTCAAATCAATAACTTTTTGAAAAATACCTAAGGACTCTTTAAAATGGGGGTAATTATCTTTGTTTTTTTCGAAAAACTTCCCGCCAATATATAATTTATCTCCATTTGTAAAGGCATATTCACAGTCAACTGTGTACTCGCTTTCAAGGGCTGGTACACTAATTCTTTACCTGTTTTAGCATCTAAAACGACAACATTTGCTTGTAAGACTTCATTTCTACTTCCGTTTCTAAAAAAATTATACAACACAATATAATTTTCATTATAACTTTTTAGAGAATAATAATTTACTGCTTTATCATATTTTCGAGAGTTTTGGTATTCCCAAATTTTAACTCCTTTGGTATTCATTGCACAAAAAGGCACGGTTTTTACCATGAAATCTTTAATAGTGCGCTCTCCATTTACGATCAAAAAACCTGTTTTATCTAATGAATAAGTAGACGAATAACTAGGATTATAATGCACCTCATTAATGTGAACTCCTTTATTAATTACAACATTGTTTTTCAAATCAACAACTTGGTACGTTTTTGGCAAAAAAACAGATTCTTGTCCACCGCTCTTGGCATATTCTACTAAATCAAAAAGCAAATATCCATCTGAATAATTAACATCTAAGACTTTTATGTATCGTTTTGACTTAGAAGCTTGGTCTGTCAGTTCGCTTACACAAATTGAATTGAAGTTTTTGTCTAAAATGGGTATTTGAATGTGTTTTTCAAATTTTCATCAACATTCATCTTACGCACTTCTACATAACCATAAAGCGTTTCGTGGTCATAAATTGGGGAGAAGCTCAAACTCTCCAGCAGTATTTTTAAGTACAGTATAGCTTTGTGCAAAGCCAAAAAGTGAACAAATAACAAAAGTAATAGGGCGTGATTTTTTATTGAATATTTATTTATTTTTCTCTTTCAAAATTTATTTTTTCCAATCGAATTTCCATGTGTTTTCCAGTCTTTTCGGGATTTTTAAAATATTCCGCAATACCTATATAGCCTTCCTTGGCAGGAAATATGTCAATACTGCTTTCTTTATTAGTCAAAGGCATTTTTTGAGCGGTTAGTTTTTGTGATTTATAATAGTAATTCAGGATGTTGACTTCTACTTCTTTATCGCTGTTTTTGTCAAAATAAAAATAAGATCTCCCATAGTTGTTAGGCAAAAGTTGCGTAAAACCAAAATAATGATTTTTGCTACTATTGAAGTCGTACTTTATAGTTTTGACAGGATTAAAGTTTTTATCAAATAAAAAAAAATACGATCTTGAGTCCACTTTATTCCAATTGGTATTCGCAATAACAAGGCTACTACCATCTGGATTTACAGAATATTTTTTAAAATATAAAAAACTCTCATCTTTTATCCTCCCGAATTCGTTAATATTAACATCTTTAAATTCTTGATATTTTATAAATTTATCTTGAATGACTTCTTTTTTATCAATGTCAACTACTTGTTGAAAAACACCAAGAAATTTTTTATAATCATACTCCCCTTTTTTTGACTTTTTAAAGAAACGACCTCCAACATACAACCTATTCCCTTTTATGTAGTGATATTCTCTATATAGCGTATACTCTTTGCTATCAGTAAGACAAAAAATCTCTTTACCCGTTTTAGCATCAATAATTGCTATGTTATATTCTGGAAAAAAAGTAATTATACTTGGCCGATAAAAAGATAAAATCACATAATTTTTATCGTAATCTAAAACATTAATCCTTTGGTCTAAACTTTTTAATTCTTTATCATTACTATACTCCCAAACTTTTTCATTTTTAAAGTTCAAACAATACATTTTGTTATCTAGCTTATTTTTCCCTGAAAAAACTTTTTGCACTATTAGAAAACCTGACTCATCTAAGGAATAACTATTAAATTCTAATTTATCTTTTTTTAGATATTTAAGAGCAACTTCTATAATTTCATCATTATAAATACCTTTGTGCGTTATCTTATTATTTTTAATATCAACTCTTTGATACGTTCTAAACATATCAGGTATTGTATTTTGCGCACTTTGAAAGCTACCTAATACAAACCAACGATCTGAAAATTCAAACTGAATATACCCATTGGCATAAATAGCGTCTAAAACAATACGTCTTTTACTTGGCCACGATTGTTTTTCAACCAAGTCTCCTGTACATATTGTGTTAAAGTTTTTATCCAAAACATAGTATTTGAAAGTAACATTTTTTTCTTCGTCAATATTCATTCTACGCACTTCTACATAGCCATAAAGCGTTTGGTGGTCATAAATTGGCAAAAAGCTTTCAAACTCTCCAGCAGTATTGTTTAGTACAGTATAGCTTTGTGCTTGACTAAGTGATGGGAATAATAATAACAAGAATAGTAGAATCGTTTTTTTCATAATCTGTTTTAATTTTTATAATCTGCTGCTAATTGTTGTAGTTCGGTCTGGGTTAAATTGGTCATAAAACCCAAAAAGTACTGCTGACTTTGTGTGTGTTCTTTTGGATTAACCAGAGGAATGTAGGTATTAAATTTTAATTCCTTTTTTGCTTTTGCCAACTCTTCAAAATCACTAGCAATCATTTCTTTTAAAAAAATATTTTTTGGATCTTTCTCTTTTAACTTTAAAGCATCATATAAACCTAGTCCATAATTTTTTAAATAGTAATTATTAAAGACTTGCTCATAAAAAACATTCTTTTTTAAAGTCGTAAAAAACATTTTGTCAACATAAAAATCTTTAGCGCTAACTTTTACCTCTTTCTTAATCTTCTCAATACGTTGATCACAATTGGGGTGTGTTTTTAAAGAGTCAATATTCCATTTAAAGCTATTCGCTTTTGTGTAACTGTATTTAGAAAAATCTTCCATAACAGTCCATTCTTTGATAAATTTTTGATTTTTGGTCGTAAAATTTTTGGCGTAAGAACCTTTGGGCAAACTATCCTTCTCAATGTCTGAAACAGAGAGGTGATTGAGCAGTTTTATACTCGAATTATTGTTGTAATGTGTGTTTTTAAAATAGAGCATGCCAAGTGAGTCAGCTTCAAACTCATGAGATCGAGACTTACTTTTTCTTGAATAAATCAGTTCTTTGGCAATTTTCTCTGACTTAACTTGTCTGTTGTATTTTGATCTTTTGATATCTTTTTCGGCACTTAAATATTCTTTTGAGTTTTGTAAAAGCACTTTCTTTTGAATGCTTTTATCTCTATGGTTTAATAAAAAATGTGCTATTTCATGACAAAAAACAAACCCGATTTCGGCTTCATCTTCAATATATTTGAGTAATTCTAGGTTGAATATTATTGTACCATCACCAATACTGTATGCATTAGGTTCTGGACTCCTAGAAAAATAAATTTTAATATTTTGGGTTGCCAAACTAGGGTTGCTAGCTACAATTTCTGTTTGTATTTTTTGAGCATACTCTTGCAGTTTATCATCAAAATATAGGGTTTTATTATTTACTGTTTTAGAAAAATCTTCAAATTGTTCGGTATGTATTGCAACAATGTCTTTACTGATTTTTCCAGAAAATTCATTTTTGATTTCTTTTATTTTTTTTTCGTACCTGCTTTCGAATTCTTTTAAGACTTCTTTTCTTTTACTAAAAGAAATGGTGTCATAAGGTTTATAACTTTGTCCGTGAATTACAAAAAACGAAAACAATAAAATTTTAACAAGGAAAGGCTTCATCTAGATGATTAATTTAACAAAGCAAATGTAAGAAAAACTTCAATATAGGTTATTGATATTTTAATTTATTTTTTAAAGTAAATATCCCCCCAAAGACTATAAACCGTATAGGCTATGGGGGGATACCAAGTTAACTTAAGAGATAAGCAGTACTATTTACACCACATTCAACATCTTTTGCGTAGCAATAATTGCAGCCACTGTTTGATCTGAATCTAATCCTCTTGTTTTGAATTCTTTTCTTTCGTTTGTCCAAGTGATGATGGTTTCGCATAAGGCATCAGAGCTACTTCCTGGAGGGATTCTCACTGCATAGTCAATCAGTTTAGGCAAGGCCATTTTTTTAGCTTTATAGATTTTTGCCAAAGCATTCATAAAAGCATCAAATTGACCATCTCCTTGAGCATGTTCTTCGATGATTTCACCGTCTATTTTAAGGCAAAGTGTCGTTGAAGGACGCATTCCCTTAGCATGAGATAAAACATAAGACTCTACCGTTATTTTTTCTTCATACGTATGACTGTCTAAAACATCAGAGATAATATAAGGCAAATCTTCTTTAGTAACAGTCTCTTTTTTGTCACCCAATTCAATGATGCGTTGGGTCACTAATTTTAAATCTTCGTTGTTTAGTTTTAATCCTAATTCTTGAAGGTTTTTTTCAATATTCGCTTTTCCGGAAGTTTTCCCTAAAGCGTATTTTCTTTTTCTTCCAAAACGTTCTGGAAGTAAATCATTGAAATATAAGTTCTTTTTATTGTCACCATCAGCATGAATTCCAGCCGTTTGCGTAAAGACATTGTCACCTACGATTGGTTTGTTCTCAGGGATTCTATATCCTGTAAAAGCTTCCACCAATTTACTCACAGAGTACAACGATGATTCTTTGACACCAATTTCAATTTCAGGCATGAAATCATTAATCACGGCTACCGTACTAGCCAAAGGAGCATTACCTGCTCTCTCACCCATTCCGTTTACTGTAACGTGTAAACCATGTACACCTGCATTTAAAGCCTGCATTACATTGGCAACACTCAAATCGTAATCATTATGTGCATGGAAATCAAAATGAATCGAAGGATATTTAGTGGTAATAGATGATATAAAATCGAAAGTATCCGAAGGAATCAACACTCCCAAAGTATCTGGAAGTAAAATCCTTTTTACAGGCTGTGTGCTAATGAAATCTAAGTATTGGTACACATATTCTGGTGAATGACGCATTCCGTTACTCCAATCTTCTAGGTAAACATTGGTTGCAATTCCATTTTCAGTAGCCAAAGCAATACTTTCAGCAATTTCAGCAAAATGTTGTTCAGGAGTTTTCTTTAATTGATGTACTAAATGATTCATAGAACCTTTAGTTAAAAGGTTTTGAACTTTGGCACCTGACTTTTTCATCCATTCGATAGAAAGTCCTTTATCCACAAAAGTCAATACTTCGATTTTATCGACATATCCTTTGGTTTCTGCCCAAGACATAATTCCTTTAACACCTTCAAATTCCCCTTCACTCACACGTGCCGAAGCAATTTCGATACGATCAACATGTAATTCTTCTAATAATAATTGGGCAATGGTTAATTTTTCTGCAGCCGAAAAAGACACTCCTGAGGTTTGTTCCCCGTCACGAAGTGTAGTATCCATTATTTCAATTTTTCTTTTTTCCATTTTTTTTGTTGTTGCTATTGGCTAATTGCCATTGGCTAGTACATAATTTTTATATTCCATTTGAAAGTAAAATTAGGAACCTTTAAATTTTACCTCTCACTTCATTTAATTTCATTGTCATTGAAATCGCTTCGGCTTCGATCCAATCATTATATTCTTCGATCGATTTCAATCTTAAATTATCATCCAAGTAACCTTCTTCTACCATTTGACTAGAACCAGCTACTTTTGCCCAAATTCCTATTTTGACCTTATTATCTATTGCTGTATAATGCTCGTCGGCATTTATTTTTTCTATCGAATGAAATCCAACTTCTTTTAATAAATCGACCAAATCTTCTCCAATTTTATTATTCATTCCAGCATCTGCCCGCCATTTCAAAAAAGTTTTATAAAATTCTTGCATACTTTCTGGTGGCAACGGATTCCAAATTAATTTGGTATGATCATAATCTAGTATCGAAATTTGTCCGTCTGGTTTCAAAAGAGATTTCATTTTAATCAAAGCTTCTTTTGGATTACTCAACCATTGTAATGTTCTAGCTGAAACAATTAAATCAAATTTAAAACCGGGATTATAATCAAATAAATCAGTATGAATTAATTCTAAATTTAAAACGTTTTGATTGGCTTCTTTTCCGCTCAAAATAAATTTTTCGGTATTATCAATACCTATTACTTTTCCGCTTTCGCCTATAATTTGAGCAATATCTTTAGAAATTGCTCCTGTCCCACAACCCACATCCAAAACAAGCAAGTCTGGCTTCAAAATTTGAGATAGGTGTCTGTAATCATTCTTAAGACTTCTATCATCAAATATTTTTGTTGCTTCTTGAGCTTCTCGCTGAATATGTTTGTTTGGTTTCATTTTATGTTTTTTTTATTCTCCATAACCATTTTGTAATGTTCTACAACTGGAAAAGGATCATAATAATGATGCAATAATTTTTTCCATTCTTGGTATTCAAGTGAAGTTCTAAAACCAATGGTATGGTCTTCTAGCTTTTCCCACTGCACCAATAACAAGTATTGATTTTTATTTTCAATACATTTTTGCAACGAATGATTTAGATAACCTTTAATGCTACTAATGTATTGACTGGCAATTTTGAAATCTGTTTCAAATTCGTTTTCTAAACCGTCTTTTACATGCAGCACCACCGATTCTAAAATCATATTTGTTTATTTTAGTCAAAAAATAATGAAAGCCGAAAGTCTTAAAGTGAAAAATCATAACGAATGACTCCTAACTTTAAGACTCCTAACTTTAAGACTTTTGGACTTGTTTTAGTAAGGTAACTTGTCAGCAAAAGCAACAATGTCTTCTTTGATGTTTGATAAATAATCAATATCATCAAATCCGTTAATCATGTTGTTCTTTTTGTATCCATTGATATCAAAAGATTCTTTTTCGCCTGTAGCTTTCAAAGTAATCGTTTGCTCAGGCAAATTGATTTCTAATTCTGTTTTTGGATCTGCTTCGATGGCAGCAAAGATTTTAGCTGAAAATTCAGCACTTACTTGAACTGGCAAAACACCAATGTTCAAACAGTTTCCTTTGAAGATATCAGCAAAGAAAGAAGAAACAACCGCACGGAATCCATAATCGTAAACCGCCCAAGCAGCGTGCTCACGTGAAGATCCAGAACCAAAGTTCTTTCCTCCAACCAAGATTTTTCCTGAGTAAGTTGAGTCGTTTAATACAAAGTCCGCTTTTGGAGTATCATCTCCATTGTATCTCCAGTCTCTAAAAAGGTTGTCTCCAAAACCTTCACGTTTTGTAGCTTTCAAGAAACGAGCAGGGATGATTTGATCTGTATCTACGTTTTCAATAGGTAGTGGCACTGCACTACTGGTAAGGATATTAAATTTATCGTATGCCATTTTTTTATTTTTTGGCAGTCAGCTTTGGGCTTTGGGCTTTAGGCTAGAACCGCAATATTATTGATTTAACTTAAGTCTTAATTGATAAATTTGTTTTCTTATTTGAATTATTTTACTCTCTAAACTTTGATATACATCGAGGTTTAAATATTTCAAGTCAGAAGTTAGCAATAGTAAATACTCAACTTCAGAACAGGATGCAATTGCAATATTCAAATATCTAGCAAATTCTTTTTCAGAATTAGAACCACAACCTTCGGCAAAATTTGTTGGAATAGAAGAAACTGCTCTTCTCAATTGACTTGTTAATCCAAATAATTCTTCTTTAGGAAAGCCTTTCGTTACCTGATAAATTTCAAGTGTAAATAGATGACCCTCCTGCCAAACATTGTATTTTCTAAAATCTCTCATATTTTTGGCTGTGAGCCTCGGGCTATCGGCTTTGATCTCACAGCCCAAGGCTCATAGCCGATGGCTTTTAAAAAAGCTCTCTTGGATCAGTCAATTTTCCAGTAACTGCTGCTGCTGCTGCCATAATTGGAGACGCTAACAACGTTCTTGAACCTGGACCTTGACGACCTTCAAAGTTTCTGTTAGAAGTACTTACTGCATATTTTCCAGCTGGTACTTTATCATCGTTCATTGCTAAACAAGCGGAACAACCTGGCTGACGCAATACGAATCCTGCTTCAGTCAAAATATCTAAAATTCCTTCTTCTTTAATTTGTGCTTCTACAACGTGAGAACCTGGAACTAACCAAGCGGTAACATTATCTGCTTTTTTACGACCTTTTACAATTTCAGCAAAAGCTCTAAAATCTTCGATACGTCCGTTTGTACAACTTCCTAAGAATACATAATCAATTGTTTTTCCAATCATTACATCATCTTCACTAAAGCCCATATAAGCTAACGATTTTTTGTAAGTCTCAGCACCACCTTCTACTTGATTAGCAGATGGAATATGCTTAGAAATACCAATTCCCATACCTGGATTTGTTCCGTAAGTAATCATTGGCTCGATATCTTCAGCGTTGATGTTTAATTCAGCATCAAATTTAGCATCTTCGTCAGTTTTCAAAGTTTTCCAGTATTCAACCGCTTTAGTCCAAGCTTCACCTTTAGGTGCGTGTAATCTACCTTCTAAGTAATCAAACGTTTTTTGATCTGGAGCAATCATACCACCACGCGCACCCATCTCTATAGAAAGGTTACACACAGTCATACGTCCTTCCATTGTCATCTCTTCAAAAACGTTTCCTGCGTACTCAGCAAAATACCCTGTACCTCCAGAAGTTGTTAATTGAGAAATAATATAAAGTGCCACATCTTTTGGCCCTACACCTTTGCTTAAAGTTCCATTAACGTTGATACGCATTTTCTTTGGCTTAGGTTGCATGATACATTGTGTAGAAAGTACCATCTCTACCTCTGAAGTTCCGATACCAAAAGCAATCGCTCCAAAAGCACCGTGAGTAGAAGTATGTGAATCTCCACAAACAATTGTAGCACCTGGTAGTGTAATTCCGTTTTCAGGACCTACAACGTGTACAATTCCATTTTTTTGATGTCCTAATCCCCAGTGAGAAATACCGTATTCAGCTGAATTATCTTCTAATGCTTGTAATTGATTAGCAGAAAGTGCATCTTCAACTGGTAGATGTTGGTTTATAGTTGGTGTATTGTGATCCGCAGTTGCAAAAGTACGCTCTGGATATAAAACCGAAACGCCTCTAGATTTTAAACCTAAAAAAGCTACAGGACTAGTTACTTCATGGATGAAATGACGGTCAATAAAAAACACGTCTGGTCCATCTTCAATTTTGCGCACCACGTGCGAATCCCATACTTTGTCAAATAATGTAGTACTCATTTTTAATATTTTTTAAGTGTAATTTTATAACTCCAGCATTTCTGGGTGATTATAATAGGCATACAAAAGTAAAAAAAGAATTAAAACCGTCAATTTGGATATTTTATTTTATACGATGCCCAAAAAGACTTTCAACATAGCAACTAAAACTATTTTTTGTTTTTAGGAAAAATAATCCCTTTTTGTTTTAACTTTAATTCTCTCTTTTAATGACTATTAACTTCAAATGCTTTTGTTTTTAATATTTTGCAAATTTATCGTTATTGCCCTATAAAAAAGGCGGTTTAGCTTCTAAAATTATAACAATTTCAATAAAAAAAGTAATAATTAACATTTTTTAAGTTTTCCTATTCTTTCTAATCAATGTGTATTTTTACCAAATATCACCTGACACAAAATAGCTAAAAAACATGTTTCTTTTGTTGAAAATATTACGACATCCAAAGATTTTATTTTTCGACTTTGAGACCACTGTTTTGAATTAATCATCCATTTTCAAGAAGCTGTTTAGTACACTCAATTACTCTCTTTTGTTTGCAATAATATCCTTGTCATGTCAGGTTTTTTTTAAAAACAGTTTATTGCATTTTATTTTATTTTTGGTTAATTTGCAACTAATTTATTCCTGTTTACTGTTGTTGATGGACACCTCATTTAGAAGACATATAGTTTCGGGATAAATTATTGAATTTAGTTAATTATGCAGGCTTTATAACTTAAAATATGATTTTATCAAAATGGTTTCAATTTATCAAGCCTAACTTTAACTTCTATCGTGATGGTTTTTTTGAGTTTCCTTTTTTAGCAAACACTCCTGAAGCATTTATAGAATCTACCATAAACACTCCTGGAAGTAAACATAACATTGAAGAACAAACCGTTTACAGAAACAATCCTTTCATCAAAGGAGAAATGCGTTATAGGAAAATTGACGATGGTTTGTGGTTGACTATCACTAATATAGAATTCAAACACGATACTGTAATTAAATCCGTTTACGCCAAAGATATTCCCAGCGAACATTATTCCATCACCTATACTGTTTTTGAAAGCGAAGTCAAACTTCAAAATATGTTTATCGACAAAGTCCCTTTTCAAAACAAATTTTGGGGCTTTAAAAAACCCGGAGTAGATGTAGGTGCTTGTTTTTACAAGGGATCTAAATGTCAATTTTACATTTACTATGTGAGCCCAAGTTGGATCGAAAAACATATACCATTGGATCAATTGGACAGTAAAATTCCTTTTAAAAAATTTTTAGATTCTGATAAAGGGTTTGTCTCTTATCAAGATATCGTCCCCAATGCAGAAGAATTGTCTCACGAAATATTAAATACTTTTAAAATATTTAACAAAGATGTTTTTAATAAAACAATATTAAAAGCACAAACACTAAACTTATTATCAACCTTTTTTAAGAATGTTTTTAGAGACAATCGTAAGGATTATTATCAAGAAAAAGGCTCTGTTGATTATAAGAAAATTGCAAAATGTGAGTTAATGATTTCAACAAAGTTATCCAAGCCTTTTATGGGGATTGATAGGCTATCTGAAAAATTGAATATCTCTTCGTCAAAATTAAAAATGGATTTCAAATCGGTTTACGGAAAGTCAATACTGCAATACAACATCGATAAAAAAATGCAATTAGCATTACAATTGGTTCAAAATACTCAGATGCAAATTAAACACATTTCCCAAGAAGTGGGGTATGAAAACCCAAGTAAATTTAGTGCTGTTTTCAAAAAAAAGCATGGAAAGCTTCCTTCTGAATTGCGTCCAGAATAATGTGAATTCTTAATTTTATTTTAATTTTCTTCTTGAAAAATGTCCGAATGGGCTATCGATTTGTCCGAATGGGCTACTCGAATTATTTTCTGTGCTATAGCTTTGTCCTTTATATAGATTATTAAAAACAACTAAAATATAAGATATGAAGAAAATCTACTTATTACTAATCTCATTCGTTTTTAGCATCTTATTTACTGCGGTACAAGCACAAACTATTCATTATGTAAAAGAAAATGGTGCAGGAACAAAAGATGGAACTTCTTGGACAAATGCCTCTGGAGATATTCAAGAAATGATTAATGGTGCAGCAGCAAACGACCAAATTTGGGTTGCAAAAGGTACTTACAAGCCAAACAGACCATTAAATAATTTGGGTACTATAGATGCAAATAACGTCAATAATGCCTTTGTTTTAAAAACAGACGTAAAACTCTACGGTGGTTTTATTGGCACAGAAAGTGTGTTATTAGATAGAAGTTTAAACGTAAACACGACAACCTTAAGCGGAGATTTTAATGGTGACGATACCGTTACAGGTTCTGGCAACACTCTAAGTATTGGTAATAATATAGAAAATGCACGTCATGTTTTGTTAAGTGTTGGTAATGTTGGTACCGCATGTTTAGATGGTTTTACCATTATAGGAGCAAGAGCTAGATATGATGGTGGTGGAACTAATGCTTATGTTATAAATGGTGTGTTTGTAAATCAAGAAAGCGGAGGAGGAATGCATATTAGTAATTCTTCACCTATTATAATTAATTGCACATTTACTAAAAATGACGGTGATGAGAGTGCGGGTATCCATGTAACTGATTCATCACCAAATATAACTAACTGTATTATTATTAGAAATACCGCTAGTAATATTACTGGAGGTATTGGTATGGTGCGTTCATCAACTTCCATAAGAAATACTATTTTAACAGAAAACTACGCTGCTAATAGAGGCGGTGCATTAAGTAGCTTGTCTTCTTCTACTGTTAGTTTAATAAACTGTACTATTTATAATAATTTTTCCGCTAACGGAAGTGGCTTTTATGTGTATAATAGCACTACAACACTTTATAATACTATTTATTTTGGTACCGTTTTTAAATTGGGCGGCGATTTACCCGTATTAAAAAATAGTTTAGGAGAAGGTATTTTATATGATGTTAGCGGTAATATTACCACAACCACCACTACAGTTGCAAATCTTTTTAAAGACCCAACCAATGGAGATTATTCTTTAAAAACAGGTAGTATTGCTATAAATACAGGAAATAATACTTTTTATACAGATGCAGGAGGTAGCTTAACATTAGATAAAGATGTAGCAGGCAACAAAAGAGTATTTCAAAATACTATTGATATTGGTGTGTATGAATCTCAAATACCTATTTTAATTCCAGATGCTAATAATATAGTATATGTTAACAAAACTGCCACAGGAACTGCCACAGGAACTTCTTGGGAAAATGCCACAACAGAAGTTGCTTATGCATTGGTTTGGGCTAACATTAACAAAGCAAATTTTACCACAACCCCACTACAAATTTGGGCAGCTGGCGGCACCTATAAACCATTATACAGTCCAGAAGATGGTACAAATTTTGGCACAAACCAAAATAGATTAAATACCTTTTTAATGGTAAAGAATGTGCAAATATTTGGTGGTTTTGCAGGGACAGAAACTATTTTAACCGATAGAAATTTAAGTTTAACAACCAATAAAACTACATTAAGTGGTGATTTTGGAACAGCAGATGTTGTAACAGGTTCCGGTGAATCTTTAAGTATTACAGAAAATGACAGCAATGCTGCACATGTAATTTTAAGTGCTGGTGATGTTGGCACAGCTCTTGTTGATGGTTTTACTATTAGGGGAGGGAATGCTAATTTAAGCAGTACTACTTTAACTGTAAATGGGATTAGCACGCTTTTATATTATGGTGGAGGGATGCTAAATCAGTCTTCTTCGCCAAAAATTAATAACATAAACTTTATTGCAAATACTGCTGATTATGGTGGTGGTATGTTCAATCAATTATCCTCTCCTACTATTTCTAATAGCACATTTGTCAGAAATTATAGTAGTGGCATGATCAATGATGATGCATCTCCAATTATTGCAAACACTAGCTTTATTGATAATAACGGTAGTGATGGTGGTGGAATTGCCAATTTTTATTCTTCACCAACAATCACCAACAGTATTTTTAATAACAATGCTGCCTCTAGAGGAGGTGCTGTGTTCAATTATGATAACTCTTCTGCAACAATTATCAATACCACATTTATTAATAACATTGGAGGTGTTGGTTATGGAGGTGCAATGCAGAATGACTCTTCTAATCCAAAAATCTATAACAGTATTGTGTGGGGAGATATCAGGAATAACAGTTCTACTCCAGAAATCAAGAATAGTCTTATAGAAGGCAGTAATGATCTTACAAATGGCAATATAGATGCTACAAATTTATTAAGCAAAGATATTTTTAATGATCCAACCAATGGAGATTATAGTTTAAACGGTTTTGGTCCAGCTTTAAATGCAGGAGACAACACCCTATACACAGGCACAACTGCTACAGACAAAGACTTAGCAGGCAAAGCTCGTTTATTTGCTGGTATTCCAGATCCAGACGCAATAGATATGGGTGCTTATGAGTATCAAGCAGAACCACTAAAAATTACAGCAACAAATGGTATTTTATACGTTAACAAAACAGCTACAGGGAACAAAACAGGAGATTCTTGGACAAATGCAATCCCACAATTAGCAGATGCATTAGTTTGGGCACATAATAACAAAACAGATTTTACCACAATACCATTACAGATTTGGGTTGCAGGTGGTACTTACAAGCCATTATACAGTCCTGAAGATGGTACAAATTTTGGTACAAACCAAAGTAGAAACAACACATTTTTAATGGTTAAGAATGTACAAGTATATGGTGGTTTTACTGGTACAGAAACTGCTTTAGTTGAAAGAAATTTAAGTTTAACTGTTAATGCAACTACCTTAAGTGGAGACATTGGTACTGTTGATGACAACACAGACAACACCTATCATGTGTTAGTTAGTGCAGGTGATATGGGTACAGCACGTTTAGACGGTTTTACTATTACAGGAGGATATGCTAATAGTACAGATACTTATAAAGTAAATACTAAAGATGCTTACAGTTGTTC
Source organism: Flavobacterium sp. (assembly GCF_049590715.1). GTDB lineage: Bacteria > Bacteroidota > Bacteroidia > Flavobacteriales > Flavobacteriaceae > Flavobacterium. The sequence continues at coordinate 2,194 of NZ_JBAWDL010000257.1, read as the reverse complement.
TGGAGCAGGTATTTACAATTCGGAATCAAACCCTAAGTACATTAATCTTACAATAAAAGAGAATAGTTGTACCGAATCTGGTGGAGGTATGTTTAGTTATAAATCAACACCGAATCTTCAAAATGTTTCCATAGAAAATAACCAAGCTAAAGATGGTGGAGGTATGGCAAATCAAGATACTTCTTTTGCAACGCTTCTAAATGTAGCTATTAAAAATAATAATGCGAGTCTATATGGCAGCGGATTGTACAATGTAGATCAATCTAATGCCACACTTATTAACAGTTCTATTGTTGGAAATAAAGCGACAATAAATAGTGAATCAGTAGTAGTACCTGTTGGTTGTGCATCTCAAAATTCATCTGTAACTCTAAAAAACAGTATTGTTTGGGATGAAATTACAGGAGATTTTACGGCTCAGTATTCATTGATTAAGAATAAATCGAACACGGGTGATGGTAATATAGATGCCACAGGTTTAACCGATACAACTATTTTTAATGACCCTGCTAATGGTGATTACACCTTAAAAAGCACAAGTCCAGCAGTAAATGCAGGAGACAATAGCCTGTATACAGGTATTCTAGCAACAGATAAAGATTTATCAGGAAATACACGTTTATATGATGGATTCCCTACTGTTGATAAAATTGATATTGGTGCTTACGAATCACAGAAAAACCCTTTCATGCCTACTATTGCGCTTTCTGCGTCAAGCATTGATGAAAATGTAGCAGCAGACACAGAAATTGGAACATTATCTTCTACAGATGTTGGCTCGAATGCGTTTACTTATGCACTAGTTTCAGGAACAGACAATACGGACAATAGTGCTTTTACTATTTCTGGAAAAAGTTTAAAAATTAATGCTAGTCCCGATTTCGAAACAAAATCTTCATATGCTGTTCGCATTGTTACTTCTGATGGAATTTCAACTTTTGAAAAGGATTTCACAATTACTATCAATGATCTATGTGAGATAGATAATACAGTAACTCAGAATTTAGGGATATTAACAGCGAATACTACTGGAGCGAGTTATAAATGGTACGATTGTTTAGACGATTCCGTTGTTGGAACAAATAGTAATACTTTTTCGCCTACAAAAGATGGGGAGTATAAAGTAGTTATAACAGTTGGTAGTTGTGCAGTAACATCAGCTTGTATTGTATTTGCGAAATTAGGAACAACCCCATTTGAAAGTAATTCTGAACTTTTGATTTACCCTAATCCTGCTTCAAATGTGATAAATATCCAATCGGATGTTACAGGTAATTTTATAATTTTAAATCAATTGGGACAAACAATGAAAACCATTCCAGTTGATTCAGATTCGATACAAAAAATAGATGTTAGTTTCTTAGCAGATGGTATTTATTTTATTAAAGAAAATAATAACACTCAAGCTAAGGCTAAAAAAATAATTTTAAAAAAATAAACAAATACCACCAAATGTAATACCATTTAGGTTTAGAATTTATTGTGCCGAAAATTAAGGTTATTATTAAAAAACAAAATTCTAACATAGCAGGGTTACAGTCTAATTTTATTTTGAAAAGGTAAAAGGAAAATTTTATAACCGTAAATTCTAATCCTAAATGGTATAAAATTTGTGTTTAATTTTTAAGTCTCTGGTTTCAAATGAAAACAGAGACTTTTTTTTACAAAAAATTCAATTGTAGTAGTTAAAATATAAAAAGCTCCTTTTTTGACTTAAAAAAAACCTAAATTTGAAGTTCTACTATTTTGTGTTTGAATACTATTTATAGTTCAAAAAATCAACCACTTAAGGTTGCGCAAATCGGGGGATTTAGATTTTTTAATTTGTTTTTTATAAAAGTATGTACTTAATATTCGATACCGAAACTACGGGATTACCTAAAAACTGGAATGCTCCTATCACCGATTCTGATAACTGGCCTCGCTGTATTCAGATTGCATGGCAGTTGCACGATGAAATGGGAAATCTTGTTGAGCATCAAGATTATTTAGTACAACCTGATGGATTTAATATTCCCTATGATGCAGAACGAATTCACGGAATTTCGACTGAACTAGCTCAAGCCGATGGTATCACGCTTGCGGAAGTTCTAGAAAAATTCAATATCGCTTTAAGCAAATCCAAATTTATTGTGGGTCAAAATCTAGGTTTTGATGTCAATATTATGGGTGCTGAGTTTCATCGAATGGGAGT
>NZ_JBAWDL010000256.1:0-1728 GCF_049590715.1 Flavobacterium sp. | reverse complement strand
CCGCAAGGCTGTTCCCTGGCTTTCCTGCCCGAATGGAAAACACTTTCCGGCGGAGATGAAGTAGAACTGGTGAAAATTCACCTTTTAAACGAAACGCCCGATTCGCTGCGCTTTCATTATGAAGTGCGCACGGCAGAAAAGCTTCAGATCTTCTCCCTGCAAGGCACCATTCCACCCTTTGGCAATGTTTTCCTGCACCACATTTCCTGGGAGCAAATGGCCGCACAGCCCCGCTTTCACTGGGAGCTGCAACCCACCTTTGGCAAGCGTTTGGGGCCGTCGCAGGCCGGTACAGTTCACCTGCGGCCAAAGCAGCTGGTGCTGCGCCTACAGCGCCTTGATGAAACCGGCGAACCCTTATTCTCCGAACTGCTTGTAGATGGCTTTCTTACAATGGCAGAGCCCCTGCACCTGCCTGCTCATTTTAAACTGAGTGGCGCTTCTTTAATAATGCCTCAGCAACCGGCAATACCTGTGGTTGCACCTTACCTGGACCTGCATGCAAACGTGCTTATCGGGGATACTGCCGGCATGCAGCCTTCCGAGATCTTCCGGATTCAGTTGGAGGCGGTGCAGGATTATATTCAGTTGGCACTGGCACACGGCCTTCGCGAAGTAATAATTGTACACGGGGTTGGCAGCGGCAACCTGCGCCGGGCCGTCCAGGAACTTGCTGGTAGCATTCGGGAGGTAAAAAAACTGATAGAGGAATGGCACCCGCGCTGGGGCTTTGGTGCTACCAAGGTGAAACTGAAAGGTTGATGGACTGGTAAAGGTTGATTTTACCCGGACTAAGTTGTTGCACGAGCCGCCAGCCCAACCTTATTAACCCGCTACTTCTTTTTTCTAAAGTCGCCCCGTTTCCAGGATTCTAAAAAGTTCATCCACGCGCCGGGCGATAATATATTGGAAGGAGGCGTTTGCTGATAGTAGACGGAGGCCCGCTGATAGGTTTGCTGCAAGACTGCCTGATTTTCTGCACCGCTTTTAGGCAGCGTCATTGCCAGCACCCGCATGGTGTAGGCATCGGTGTTTTTGCGGGCAATCTCGTACGGGTCGTCGGGAATGCGCAGGTTGCGGAAAGCATAGTCAAACTCCTCCCGGCTGGGCAGGGGCCGGATCACCGTTTCGGCCAGGTAAAAGGTATCCTGCGTCATTAGCTGAATAAGCGATACAAAATGGCCTTCCACATTCCGGGGCACCACATATTCTTTTGGCCGGTAGCCAATGGCAGAGAACTCCAGCGTATCGCCCTTGACGACCACAATGGAAAAAACACCCCGCTCGGAAGAAACCACACCCCGGTTTTTGCTTTTCACCGAAACGGTTGTGCCGCCTACTGCCCGCAGGGAATCGGCCGTCATGGTAACGCCGTTGATCTGCAGAATGTTATCGTAGGCGGCCTGCGCGCGGCCCACTGCCGGCAGGGCTATCAGCAGCACCAGAAGGGGTACCAGATATTTAGTTAGGAAGGAGGGCACAGGTTACGAAGAAAAAAAGAAAACGGGAGCGGAACGGCAGTTTTGGGAGGCCGGCTGATAAGGGCAAACATTTGCCGCTAAAAAAGGTTCTTACAAAGAACGGCTTTTGAAGCCTTAGTTTTGCCCTGCCTTTTTCGATTTAACGCTTTTTTTCTCTTCTTCCTATGACGCCCGAAGCCATTCTGCAAGCCCTCTCCAATGTTCAGGAGCCCGACCTGGGCCAGGATTTAGTTACCCTCAACATGGT
>NZ_JBAWDL010000255.1:0-2312 GCF_049590715.1 Flavobacterium sp. | reverse complement strand
TGTCAGGGTAAAATAAAAAAGGATGCCACTTCGATCAGGGCTGTAAGTAACTTTTGTGCATTTATGACGATAGAAATCCTGCTCTATGTACTTCAGTTCCTCTTTTTTTTATATCTAGATTTTTCAACGTTCAGACTTATGGTTACATTTTAAACAGGATGTTATTGCAATTAAAGGGCGTATTGCAATAATTTATTCTTTAAGATCAAAACCCCCTCCGAAGCATTCATGGGAATCAACTCCAATGGGTTTCTTAAATTCGGTATCGAAGCAGGTTTTGGATCAATATAGAATAAAGGCGTGTTTTTTTTAGTAAAATCAATCAATCCAGCCGCTGGATAGACTTGTAATGAAGTGCCTATTACGGCAAAATAATCAGCTGTTTCAGTGATTCTAATTGCTTCATCCAGCGCGGGAACAGCTTCGCCAAACCATACAATATGAGGACGTAATTGGTTTCCATTAGTATCAGTATCGCCAAGGAATAGATCGGTTTTCCAGTCTAAAATATCATTTTCATTATTGACAGCTCGTACTTTTAGTAATTCGCCGTGAAGATGTAAAACGTTTGTACTTCCTGCTCTTTCATGTAAATCATCTACATTTTGAGTGATGATATGTATGTCAAAGTCACGTTCCATTTTGGCTAAAAGTTGGTGTCCCAAATTTGGTTGTACTTCAAAAAGTTGTTTGCGTCTTTGATTATAAAAGTCTAATACTAATTCGGGATTTTTATGAAAACCTTCGGGTGTAGCCACTTCCATTACGTTATGACCTTCCCAAAGACCATCACTGTCTCTAAAGGTTTTGATACCACTTTCGGCACTAATTCCAGCTCCTGTGAGTATTACTAATTTCTTTTTCATGCGGATTTTGTTACGATTTCAAAGCTACAAAATTGAGAGAAAGGATGCTTTTATTAAATGAATTTTAATGTAGAGCAGGTTTTGCGTGAGGGATAGCAACGGAAATCCTTGTGGGGGCAGGCATTTATGCCCCCACAAGATTGTAGTGAATAGCCCGACCCGCAGGGACACGCCCAAATACTTGACACTCTTTTATTTTTTATTATTTTTGCCCAAAAAGTTTCTCATGATAGATTTAGATTACCTCCATTTTCTTGAAAACATACTCACGGATAATCGCAAAGAAAAATTTCTAAAAGTATTAAATAATAGAACCAATCATTTTACTGTTGCTGTTGAAGATATTTTTCAAATGCACAATACGAGTGCAGTGATGCGGAGTTGTGAGGTTTTTGGAATCCAAGAATTGAACGTTATTGAACAACGTTACGGAAAAAGAATCGATAAGGAAATCGCAATGGGGGCTCAAAAATGGGTTGATATTAACGCATTTGATAGCATTTCGAATTGTGTGGATACGCTGAAAAATAAGGGATACCAAATTATTGCAACGACTCCGCATGAGAATGATTGCTTGCTGGAGGATTTTGATATTAGTAAACCTAGTGCCTTGTTTTTTGGAACAGAAAGAGATGGTTTGTCAGCGGAAATTTTAGAGCGTGCTGATGGTTTCCTTAAAATTCCGATGGTAGGGTTTACAGAGAGTTTAAATATCTCCGTTTCGGCAGCCATAATTATTCAGAGTTTGACGAATCGATTGCAACAATCAGACATTAATTGGCATTTGACCGAGGAAGAAATTTTGATAAAACGTTTGGCTTGGGCAAAGAATTCGATTAAGGATATCAAACGTATTGAAGCGAGGTACTACGAAGATAATCCGAGATAAATCATAAAATAATAAAGCCACGAATTGCCAAATTATGATTTTTAATTCGGCAATTCGTGGCTTTTTAAGGTAGTGCTTAAATGGTATTATTTTCTTTTAAGGAATAAGTACAATCCCATCAAACTGACCACTAAAACCCCCAAAGCCGATAAAGCCATCACTAAATCACGGATGTTTTTTCCAGCCCAATCCATGAATAAATATTTATGCAGGATCGCAAAGCTATAGCCTTCGGTTCTTTTAGAATCAGTTACTACTGATGCTAATCTTGAAGTAGCGGGTTCGATATAAAAAGTAGCATTGTCAGCCGTATCATAACTCAATTTCACCACAGGCAAACGTTTGTTTACAAAACCATATTCACGATTATCAAACTGATATAAATAGTCTGTTTTTAATAATTTGGCGTTTTTGATACACGAATTAGTATTTTCAACATCACAACAATCTGCTGGAAGTTCCGTGTCAGCTATCATCATTTTGGCAAACTTACTAGCTAAGAATACAGCATATTGTTCTTCTAATTTTGGCGTTTCAATTCCTGTTTTAGCATCAAT
>NZ_JBAWDL010000254.1:0-14545 GCF_049590715.1 Flavobacterium sp. | reverse complement strand
AAATAAAATTATATCCAAAAATAGGTCTTAAAGGTGCCAATATTTATATTGACGGACAAATAGTTTTAGACAGCAAAAACATGCCGGTTGAAACAAATGCTGAAGGAAAATTCAGTATTTCAGTACCTATTGGTAAGCACATTATTAAAGTAGCCAAAAATGGTCACACGCTTATCCATGAAGGGAATTACCCCGCTACAGGTGAGCAGGAATTTGTGGAAAACCGTGACGATGTAGTTACTTTTATTGACAACTCCCGTGTAACCCTAGTAGGTAAAGTAGTCGGAGGATCTGTAGAAGCAGCGAAAACGATTGGTTTTGGAGAGAAAGATAAAATTCGTGAAGAAGCCTATTTTGAAGACGGTTCAAACGTCGAAAGTAAAGTACGTATCAGTGCTAAAAACAATATTGGAGTAGCTTCTATTGCTTTGGGATACAAACCACCATCGGGTGATATTAGTCCAAAAACAACTTTTACCTTTCCAACAGATAGAAAAACGGGAGAATACCGTGTACGTGTGTTGCCTTTGGAATACACGCTATCCGAAAATGACGTAAAAGTTGTCGAGACTGATCTTAAACTACTGACAGGAAGTGAACAATTAAATTTAGAAGAAATTAAATCACTAATCACACCTGAGTTTACGATGCCAGATGCGAAAGCGACAATTATAAAAGGAGAGCCATACCAATACGTAAAAAACTTTATATACCGTTCAAATCCTGAACTAACCACGATAGAGCAAACACGTGATGAAACTATAACTATTGGGGACAAAACCTTTAATACTAATGGAGTTATAGTTAGTAATGAGGCGGTTTATTTTTACACGCAAACAAAACCGTATACGATAAAATTAAAATCTTTAGAACGTTATATAAATCAAGATATTGTTACTAGTCCTATAGAAGATTTGGTTCCCATAACGGATGGTGAGTTAAGTGTAACCAATAATTTGGCTTTAGCTAATTCCGAGGGATTTAGTAAAGATCCAAAGAATGCAAGTATATATATTTATACTTTTCGAGGAGGGTTACCTAGTATCTCGTCTCCTTTTATTAAATCGTTAGAGATCGGATTAGTAATTAATAATGTTTACAATCCAGCTACGGGTTACATAAATAATGGAATTGTATTAGGAGCACTATCGGATGGCAGTCAAACCTTTGTGACTAATGCTCCCGAACGTCCAGACATTATACTTCGTGACCCACCAGGATCTAATAGTTTTGCCTCTATAGAAAAAGGAGAAAGTATTAGTATAACCAATAGCACCGCAATAAGTACCTCAAACAATGTAGGCCTAAATGTGAAAATTTTAACAGGAATGAAGATTGTAGCAGGAGGAGGATTAGCAGGTCCTGTCATCTCAGCTGAATCTAGAGCAAATGTAGAGATGGGGCTTGGCGTAACGGTAAGTACAGATTATGGAAAGTCGAATACTACAACTTATGACTTTAGTAAGACAATCAGCACTAGTGATAGTCCTGATTTTGTAGGTGCAGATGCGGATTTGTACATTGGGAATTCACAAAATGTGTATTATGGATCCTATGATGATGTAGGCGTATATGCGGAGGCAAAATCAGGAAGTGAAAATTTAGAAATTAAAACTACTGATAATAAGTCTTTTTTTATAAGTAAACAAAAAGCGATGTTTTTTGATAAACAACCGTCTACAACATTTTTTATTTATTCACAGCACCATATTTTAAACACCCTAATACCAGAGCTAGAACTTATTGTTCAAAATATTGATAATGGTATTGTTTTAGAAACTAGTCCTGGAGTGCAAAAAAGAAGTACTTATGTAAATCAAATAAACATTTGGAAAAAAGTTATTCAGCAAAATGAAAAAACGAAGTATAATGCTTTAAATGATAGAAAATCTATAAAAGATCAGGCACTAAAATCTGTGGAAGATTTTTATGAAAAAGAAGGGACTTTTAATTTTCATGATGACTTAAAAAAATTAATAGAGGAGAAATCTTACGACAACGTGTCTTTTGATGCCGGAGTAGGCGAATACACACAAAAAACAGAAACAACCACGGTAATTCAAGAAAATTTTGAAGTTGCGTTTGATTTTGAAGAATCGGTGAAAGGTGAATTTGGATTTCTTGCCAATGAATCTGTTGGTGTTGTAGTTAGTCCTTATTTAACGCTTAACCAAGGAAGAAGTGCCGGTAGTGAAAGTGAAAATGTCAAAACTACTTTTATTTCTTACACACTAAAAGACAACGATACTAGCAACTTTTTTAGCGTAGATATTATTAATGCTTTTGATGGAAATGGGCCTATTTTTAGTACTAAAGGTGGACGTTCTTCTTGCCCGTACGAAGGTCCAGAATTGTCTAATTTTTATAATAAATTAGATTACGATGCGGCCGCTACAATTATACCTTTATTGGCAGAAGCCAAACGTGAAAGACTAAGCTACGCTACTCAAGCAGTAGAAAAACCAATTATTTCGGTAAAAGTAGCCGAAGTCTTTGATGTTCAAGAAAGTGATAAAGCAGAGTTTGAACTTATACTAGAAAACAACGGTGCAGCAGAGGGTATAGATGCCAACTATCTTTTGGTGGTTGATAATATTTCTAATCCAGACAACGCTATTTTTAATATAGAACAAAACGGAACCGTAGTAAGAGTTCCTTATGGCAAAAAAGTACCTTATCGTTTAACCATGCAAAAATCAAGTGCCAATGTATTTGATTATAAAGATGTTGTAATTCGTTTGCAATCTTTATGTGATGGTGCAGATATTAGTGCCGAAGTACCAGTAACAGCTCATTTTGTACCAGCATGTTCTATTGTTAAAGTAGAGGAGCCTAAAGAAAACTGGGTATTCAATAGAACGGTTTCTAAATTCTCAGGGGCATCTGCAAGAGATCCCTTGTCTATTAAGCTAGGTGCTTATAATAAAAACTATACAAACTTTAGTCGTATGCAATTGCAATACCGACTAGCTACTTCGACTACTTGGAGTAATTTACATACCTATTATAAGAACCAAACAGATTTAGATCTTGCGGTTACAAATGGAGCTGATGTAACTACGTTAAGTTTGATAAGTGTTGATGAAAAAAACAACCAAGTACCTTTTGATTGGTATGTGGCAGGGAAAAAAGACGGAGACATTCCGTTACAGGATGGTGCTTACGAAATTAGAGCGATAAGTTATTGTAGTAATAATACACAATACGTATCTCCTGTAATTGCTGGAAAAGTAGATTTTACCAGTCCAAGACGTTTTGCTTCTCCAGAACCAACCAATGGTATTTTGAATGCAGGTGATGATATAAAAGTAAGTTTTAACGAACCTATTTTTTACAATTCGGCCATCAGTCAAATCGAAATTTCTGGACGTACGAACCAATTGCCAATAGACAATAATGTTTCCCTACAATTTAGTGGGCCAACTAGTAGTGCTACTATTGAAAAACCAGATGTTAGTTCAGGCAACATCACTTTTGAATGGTGGATGCTTAATAAAACCCCTCTTAATACAGGAGGAACTATTTTGAAACAAGCAAATAATTTAGAAGTTGGTTTAACAGCAACAAATAAAATTTATTTTGTACTTGCAGGTAAACGCATAGAAACGGATCTAAATACAAGTGATTTGTTTCATCATTATGCGGTTACGTATCGTGCGAATGATGGCTATATGGGAATTTACAAAGACGATGTGATCTTAGTAGAAAACCAATTTGCAAACTTAAAATTTGATTCTAATGAAAGCCTAATTGTGGGTAATAGTTCATTTCAAGGAAATATACATAGTTTACGTTATTGGAACAAATACATCTCAAGTGTAGATGCTGCAGCCAACATGCGTACACAAACGCTTGGAAACGAAGCTAACTTGTTAGGTTTCTGGTCTATGCAAGAAGGAAAAGGGATCGTAGCCAAAGATGCGGCACGTTTTAAACATGCAAAAATTACCGCTAGTTGGGACATTAAACCTAAAGGCGAATCGTATGCATTTACGGGTCAAAATTACTTGGCAATGGATCAATCAGGTTTTGTTGTATTAAACAAAGAAATGGATGCCACAATAAGCTTTTGGATGAAAGCCAATGCTGGAAACTCAGGAACACTATTCTCTAACGGTAAAGGCGATGGTACTGATTTGGATCAAGCCAATGGAGGAGACGGTAAATGGGCCATTGCTTTGGATTCAAGTACAGGAAAATTACAGTTTTTGAGCGAAGGAAATAAATTTAACCTTACTGATAAAGCAGTTAATAATGATGCTTGGCATCATGTAGTAGTCGTATTAAACCGTTTGGGTTCATTGAACACGTATGTAGATGGAGAAAAAGTAACGGCGCTGTCGCCAAAAGGAATCGGTGCGTTTTCTGGAAACAAAATATGGTTTGGTGCACGTGCTTTTACAGATCAAACGGGAGCCGAAACATTTAGTGATCATTATACTGGATTATTGGATGAATTTACATTTTGGAATTCTGCTAGAACGCAAGAGCAATTTTTGCGTGACCAATACTCAGAAATTGATAGAGAGCAATTGGGATTAGTGTTTTATTCCCGTTTCAATAAAGCTACAGATGGTAGCAATAACACAATAGCGCCTACCTATACAAGATTAATTGCTGGTAACAAAGTAGAAGATACAACAGCTAGCTTAAACCTTGGTGGAACACTAAGTTATAGTACTGAAACGCCTGCTTTAATCCCGCAACGTCCGCTTATTAAGTTCAAAGTAAACCATGTGATCAATCAAGATCAAATGATTTTAGAACCAGATGTGACCAGTTGGGCATCTTTAGAAGGACAAGTTTTGGATATTACGGTGCATCGCATGTACGATGCATTAGGAAATGAGCAAAACTCTCCAATAACTTGGACGGCTCTAATCAATAAAAATGATGTATCATGGTTTGCTGACAAAGCAAATGATGGTCTTTTGGATATTGTAAAACCTCAAGATGAAACAAGTGAATTTAATATCACCCTTGTAAATAGAGGCGGAAAAAGCCAGCCTTATGAGATAACAAACATACCAAATTGGTTAACGTTAAGTAAAACATCAGGTGTCTTAAATCCAAATAGTACATTTGTAATTAAAGCAACTATATCTAATCTAGTAGCGACCAATATTTATTTTGAAAACCTACATCTAAAAACAGATTTTGGTTTTGATAAGTTGTTACAGTTAAACTTACGTGTTCTTGCAAAAGCACCAGATTGGACCATTGACCCTTCTAAGTTTATTTATAGCATGAACATTGTGGGTCAGATAAAAGTGGACGGAATCCTATCAGACGATAAATATGATATGATTGCTGCTTTTGTTGGAAATGAACTAAGAGGTGTTTCTTCATTAAAAAAAATAACAAGTGTTGACAAATGGTTAACTTATTTCACCATTTACAGTAATGAAAAAACCACTACGGAGCAATTGAGTTTTAAAATCTGGGATGCGTCTAGTGGTCTAGTCTTGGCAGCCAATGCAGATGCGAAAGCAACCATTCCGTTTGAAGAAAATCAAGTACTAGGAAAACTTAGTCTACCAGTTACTTTCGAAAATTCATCAGTAGTGGAGCAAAAAATTACTTTTAATACGGGTTGGACTTGGGTATCGATGAATGTGAACGATCCTAATTTCACAGATCTTAACACGTTGACTAAAGGGCTTAACTTAGAAACGTCTGATCGTATGTTGACAAATTCACCTGCACGTTTAGAAACGTATTATAAGAATGAAGCTATACCTGCTAATAGTGGTTGGTCAGGAACAATTTCAGCCTATGGAGGTCTGACTAATTCGAATATGATTAAAGTATTCTTGGCACATGAACAACCTTTGACTATAAAAGGAACAGTTATAAATGTTGCTAATTGGAGTTTTCCAATGCAAGAGAAATGGAACTGGCTTCCTTATATTTTAGGGAAAAACCAACTTACAAATGAAGCTTTAGCGTATTTTGATGCCGCAGATGGTGATGTGATTAAATCACAAAATTTATTTGCTATCTATGACCCAATTATCGGTTGGAGCGGAACCCTAAACTATTTAGAAGCGGGTAAAGGATATATGGTCAAATCTAGTAAAGCACAAACTTTTAAATACCCAAGCTATTTAGCCACTACAAGTAAAATGGTAGCTACTAGCAAGTCTCAAAGTGCAACTAGTTCTAGTCAAGAGGAAATCGGCACTGCGTTTTCGCAATACCCTGACAATATGAATGCTGTGGTTTTATTACCAACAGGATACAACGAATTGTTTGTGTATGATGCTAAAGGTATTTTGAAAGGAGCCGCTGTTAATCAATCAGTAAACAATAGTAATCTGAGTTTCATAACTGTTTACGGCGATACGACTGAAGAACTGGCATTCTATATTGGTAATGGAATTAGCAACAAAAAGACATCGAAGAAATTTGTTTTCAAAGGAAACGATGTTTTGGGAACCATTTCAAAACCAATAGTATTAGAAGAAATGACAGCTGCTGTTAGTATTTATCCTAGTCCATTTGATAATGAAATAACAATAAAAGCGAATGCTCTCCAAGATCAAATTATCAGTATTCGATTGTATTCATTATCTGGTAAATCGCTACTTAATATAAATCAAAATGTTGTAAGCGGTGAGAATGTATTGAAAATTCAACCAATAGTTCCATCTGGAGCTTACTTACTTCAAATTGATATCAATGGAGAAACCATCACCCATAAAGTAATGAAAAACTAGAATTAAATAAATTTAGATTCCAAGACATCTAAAAAGATGTCTTGGAAATTTAAATAAATTTAAAATTTAAAATATGAAAAATTATATATACAGTACAATTGTTCTGTTTCTAATAAGTTTTAACACTTTTGGCCAAAGCCCTACTTGGACTGTGAATGAAAATAATTTTCAATTCGCCATGACTTTTGTTGGTTCTTTAAATATTGATGGGGTTAGGTTATCTAATGTCAACGATAAGGTGGGTGCTTTTGTAAATGGCGAGTGTCGCGGGGTTGCAAATTTGATCTATGTTGCGACAGAAAAAAAATACTATGTTTATTTAACTGTTTCATCCAATACAAATAATGAAACGGTTAGTTTCAAAATTTATGATTCTGTGAAGGATGAAGTGAAGGATGTTGTAAATAACATAAACTTTGCTTCTAACGCAAATTTTGGAGATCTCTCTCAAACGTATATTTTTTCAAACACTGCCTTACAGCAAGGGACAGATCTTTTAGATGTTGGTTTTGTTGGCGTAACTCGTAATGACATAACCATTGTAGGAAATAAAATAACGGTGTACCTTAACCCTGGCCAAAGTGTAACTTCTTTAAATACTACATTTACTACTAGCCCAGCAGCTACGGTTTATATTGGAAGTGTACAACAGCTTTCAGGTGCAAATACTTTAGATTTCACGAATCCCATTACTTTCAAAGTCTTTGCAGAAGACCAAACAAAATCTAAAGAATGGATCGTTTCTGTTCAACTTCCGGTCTATCCTGTTACATTGCCTACGGTTTTTACTTTATCAAAATTGACCATTGACGAAAACCAACCAGTTGGAACTGATGTAGGTGATTTTAGTGTACTGATTGAAGACAGAAACGTTACTGACATTTCGCTAGTTGCTGGTGATGGAGGTTTTGACAATGCTTCTTTTGAAATTATAGGAAATTCATTAAAAGTAAAAACCATCTTTGATTTCGAAGCAAAAAGTCTTTACAAAATTCGTGTAAAAGCGATAAGTATTCGTAAAGAAGTTTTAGAAAAAACGTTTGAAATAACGGTACTTGATGATAAATTACCAACTGGTTTTACTTTGTCAAAATTGACCATAGACGAAAACCAGCCTATTGGAACTATCGTTGGTGATTTTACTGTGGTTAAGGAAGATAGAAAAACATTTGATTTAACTTTAGTTGAAGGTGTTGGCGGAAATGACAATGCTTCCTTTGAAATCTCAGGAAACAGCTTGAAAGTAAAAAGTATTTTCGACTTTGAAACAAAAAGCAGTTACAATATTCGTGTTCAAGCGGTAAATAATCGTGGGGATGTATTAGAACAAGCTTTTACGGTAACGGTACTTGATGATAAATTACCAACCGTTTTTACTTTATTAAAATTAACCATTCCTGAAAACCAACCTGTTGGAACATCTGTAGCCGATTTTAATGTGGTTAAGGAAGATAGAAATGCATTTGATTTAACTTTAGTTGAAGGTGTAGGCGCAGATGACAATGCTTCATTTGAAATTACAGGAAAAAGCTTGAAAGTAAAAAGTGTTTTCGACTTTGAAACAAAAAGCATTTACAAAATTCGTGTTCAAGCGGTAAGTAGCCGTGGGGATGTTTTAGAACAATCTTTTACTATAACGGTATTAGATGATAAATTACCAACGATTTTTACTTTGTCAAAATTAACCATTGACGAAAACGAACCTGTTGCAACTGTAGTGGGCGATTTTACCGTGATTAAGGAAAACAGAAATGTATTTGATTTAACACTAGTGGATGGTGTGGGTGCAGATGATAATGCTTTATTTGAAATTACGGGAACTAACTTGAAGTCCAAAGAAATATTTGACTTTGAAACGAAAAACGTATACCATATCCGTGTTAAGGCTGAAAACACCTTGGGCGAAATTCTGTTTGCTACGTTTGTTATTACTATAAATGACATCAATGATACTCCTGTTTTAATAACATTAAGTAACGCTCAAATCATTGAAAATTCAGCTATCGGTACTGTCATTGGAACATTAACAACAAAAGACCAAGATAAGGATAGCTGTATCTATAGCTTTTTTATTGCTGGATCAGATTACTTGTACTTTGACATTGTAGGTAGTCAATTAGTGTTAAAGAAAAATATCGATTTTGAAACACAGAAAATCTTTCAATTTGATCTTATTAGTGACGATCAAAGAGGGGGTCAGGTAAAGGAAAAAATGACCATTTTTGTATTAGACAAAAATGAAAACCCAGTAATCACTAAAAAAGCAGGATCCAACACGATCGATTTTACTTTTTCAGAATTATCGAACAGTGTTGCTGTTGTTGGAAAAATTGAAGCTACAGATGTTGACGCAAATACAACCCTTAGTTATGAAATAATATCCAATCCAAAAGTTCCATTTACAATAAGTAATGATGGTACAATTAGCAGTGACGGTACAATTGACTCCGAAAACAAAACCACCTATACTTTTAACGTAAAGGTAACGGATAATGGTTCTCCAAAACTTTCTGATACCGTAACCGTTATCGTTACTATTGAATTTAAAGTTGATGATGCGTTAATGTATAATAATTTAGTTTCTCCAAATGGAGATGGTCACAATGATCGATTACTAATTAACAACATACAATCCTATAGCGACTACAACATGTCTATTTATAATTCAAAAGGTCAATTAGTCTTTACTACTGATAATTATCAAAATGACTGGATGGGTAATGGATTACCAGAAGGAGAGTATTATTTATATTTTGCAGGAAAAGATCAAAACAAAAAAGAACGTATTTACAAACAGTTTTTAAGACTAGTGTATAACTAGATTTCATCAATGTTATACAATGATAAATTCCTATTTAGGATACTTTGTAAATTATCAATAATTAAAAAATAAATGAAATATATATCAAAAAAAATAGTACTTAGCTTAATTTTTGTAATGTTCTCTATATTGTCAGGTAAAGCGCAATACCAATTAAACAATCGGTTGATTCAACAAAATAAGTTGGGTGTTAATGTTGCCTATGCTGGTGAGTTCGATAAAACCCGTATATCTCTTGTAGCAGGGATTACGCCAAACAAAATAGAAGGTTCAAATACACTCAATTGGCAACAAGTTACTTTAGATTTACCTTTGATGAATAAATTAGCTACTGCAACCGTGCTTACAAAAATAGCTGCTGGTAGTTTCTCACAATTACAGGTAAAACAAGCCTTTGCATACAAAGTAGATTTTTCTGAAGATCAAACTTTAGCTGTTGGTTTTGCGTTGAGTTTTAATCAACAAAATGTAGATTTAAAAAATGGTTTTACGCCAAATAGTTTTGTTGATTTAGATGATCCTTACTTGTCAAAAGAGAATTACTATCAAAATAAACTAGGACTAGAGATTGGCTTTGTTTATAAAATAAAAGAGTTCCAATTCTCATTATCTCTTCCTTCATTAGGACAGGACAAACCATACAATAATGAAATTACGGCCTACACAGAATACAAGTTCAAATTAAATAAAAATTTAGATCTTATTCCTTCTATTTTATTAATTCAAACCCAAACCAACAGATATGAACTGACGAACAGTTTGAATTTAAAGTATCAAAAAATAGGTTGGCTACAAGTGGGTTATGTAGATTATGATCAAATCTTAATGGGCTTTGGAATAAATGTGAAAGGTCTTGGAATAGGCTACAATTTCGGCTACAACAATAACACCAAAACCAGTTCTGTTTTAGGAAATACCCATCAATTTGGATTGTTTTTCAACTTGTAATTACTAAAATACTAGATTCATAAAAGAAGTAAGGAACTTAGTTTAAAACGATATTAAACCGCAGATTTGCAAATTTTTATTTGTGAAGCTGCGGTTTTTTATGGAATTATTCCTTCCTATCAGGAAGCTACCAAGGCAAATAAATTTGCACTAATATCGTTTAAAACTGTCTATTTACATTCAAAATTGATTAAAAAAATAGCGACCTAAGCGAAAGCAGTAGGCAAAGCAATCTACTGTTGTACAACTCCTACATTTGTCCTATCAGGACTTGGCATTTTTTATCTTAAAATAAATTTGCCTATTTTACACTTTTGTGTAAACCTATTTTAGAACAAGAGAATGGTATAAAATTCACTTTTTTTAAATAATTTAGCACCCCACAACTCAATTTAAGTTGCTTTTAATATGAATCGATTACTGACTCTTTTTAAATCTATCCAACCCATTTCTGAAGAAGAACAAAAGTTCATGAGCAATTTTTTATTCCTTGAAAGCTTCAAAAAAGGAGACAATTATTGTGATAAAGATAAGGTATGTAAAAAAATTGGTTTTGTGTTAGAAGGTGTTTTTAGAGTAGTAAAAATAGATGAAAAAGGAAATGAACATATTCCGTACTTTACCTCCGAGGGTCATTTTGCAGTCGCCATCGAAAGTTTTACAAATAAAACAACTTCAGACGAATATATTGAAGCCTTAACAGATTGTACAGTTATAACCATTACAGCAGAAGCTTATGACTTATTTGAAGTTAAAGTATTGAATTTTTCTAAAATTATAAATACTTTAAAAGAAAAAGCATTCATAGAAAAACATAAACTTAAAAGTGAGATGTTGATGGATAATGCCGAAATGCGATACCATAAGCTAGTCGCTAGAAACCCTACTATTATTCAGCGTATCGCCCAAAATCATATTGCTTTGTACCTAGGAATTACACCATTTACTTTAAGTAGAATAAGAAGTAAAAAATAGTTTTTTTTGCCTTTTGTCAATTTTTATATTTTTTATCTACTCTAGATTTGCTTCAACAAATAAAAGGAAAATGAGTAAGCTAAGAAACAAAATCGCTCTGGTAACTGGAGCATCAAAAGGGATAGGTGCCGAAATAGCCAAAGAAATGGCCAAAGAAGGTGCAAAAGTTGTGGTTAACTTTTGTCAAGATAAAAAAGGAGCTGATGCAGTTGTATCAAACATTATTGAAAATGGAGGAACCGCCATTGCTATTCAAGCAGATGTAACCCAAGAGCAAGATGTTGTTAGACTTTTTAAAGAAACGATTGAAAATTTTGGACAAATTGATATTTTAATCAATAACGCTGGAGTATATCAATTTGAACCTTTGGAGATGGTCACTAAAAATGAATTTTATCGCCAATTTGACAGCAATGTTTGGAGTGTTTTTTTATGTATTCAAGAGTCCCTAAAACATTTTAATCCCCTTGGAGGTGCTATTGTCAATATTAGTTCTGTTGCAAGTATAAAGGCTACTCCTATGACTTCTTTATATTCAGCAACAAAGGCAGCTGTAGATGCTATAACACAAACTAGTGCTAAAGAATTGGCTAACAAAAATATTCGAGTAAATTCTATTCTACCCGGACCAACAGAAACGGAAGGAAATCCTGTTTTGGGTACAGCGATGGAAAATTTCATTGTAGCCAACACGCCTCTAGGAAGAGTAGGAAAACCAACTGATTTTTCAAAATTAGCTGTTTTTCTAGCTTCTGATGATTCTAGTTGGATTACAGGTCAGAAAATAGTTGTTTCGGGTGGGTTTGATTAAATTACTTTCTAAACTTATAAATTAAATATTGTACCAGTAATCCTCTTGTTTTGGTTGGATTACTGGTTTTTTTTGTTTTTATTATTGCAATGTGACTACTTTTGTTTACTTGGGTGCTGGAAAATGATTCGTTGTCGAATATAATTAGATGCATTAAATTTCTCAATTTACAACAAATTATTTATTTCAAAAAAATGGTTTAGGTAAAATTTATTACATTTACTTTATGCCTATTTTCTACTTTCCTTTACTACCAAATCTTAGCCAAAAAATAAACCTTCTAAATCCCGCATTTATGAATCAAAAAATTAAAACACTTCAAATCATACATCTTGCTATTTGCCATGGTGTATCTTTAGCATACGTATTTGCAGGTGACATTTAATATTTCTATTTAAACTTAACGTATTAAACTTCTATTCTGCCATAAAAAAAGAAAAAATGTTAAAAAGCTATCTACAATATTTCGGATTATTAACAGATGATGAAATTGATAATCTCATTAGTCTTAGTAGAAAACGACATTTAGAAAAAACGGACTATTTTGTGCGTCAAGGAGAGGTTTGTAAAGAAGTTGCTTTTATTTTGAAAGGTAGTTTACGGTCTTTTTACATTTCGGACAAAGGAGAAGAGGTTACGTATTGTTTGTTGTTTCCTAATAATTTTATTACTGCATATTCGTCATATATCACAGGGCAAAGCACCGTAGAAAACATGCAGGCCATAACGCCTGTTGAAATTTTGGTTATCTCTAAAGAGGATATTGACGCATTGGCTACAAAGAGTGTAAACTTGGTCTATTTCTTAAAAACTATTGCCGAACAGCAATATATTGAACTCGAAAAACGAATTTTTCAGCTACAAAACAACAATGCTTTGGAGCGTTACGAAAACTTAATAAAAACGCACCCAGAATACGTATTACAAATTCCGTTGCAATATTTGGCCTCTTATTTGGGCATAACCCAAAGACATTTAAGCCGAATTAGAAAACAATTTTCTTTATTAGACAAATGTCCGGTATAATTGAGAACTTCACTCTTAGATTTGTTTTTAATTAATTGAATACAAATGCATAAGAAAATAGTAATTATTAATGGACATCCTAACAAAGAGTCTTTTAATTTCGGATTGGCTAGCAGTTATAAAAAAGGGGCTGTAAAATCTTTGGCTGAGGTAAAAGAAATTGTCATTGCAGATTTGGATTTTAATCCAAATCTGCAATTTGGTTACCAAAAAAGAATGGCCCTTGAACCTGATTTGAAAGATGCTTGGGAAAAAATAAAATGGGCAGACCACTTGGTTTGGATTCATCCTGTTTGGTGGGGTGGTCTTCCAGCAATTACCAAAGGATTTATTGACCGCTTATTTTTACCAGGTTTTGCTTTTCAGCCCAAAGAAAATTCTGTTTGGTGGGATAAGTTATTATCTGGTAAAACGGCTCACATTATTACCACACTTGACCAACCTAGTTGGTATTATTGGCTAGTGTATGGCAAGCCAAGTGTAAACCAACTCAAAAAAGCTACTTTAGAATTTTGCGGAGTAAAACCTGTTAGAGTAACCTATTTTGGTGTTGTAAAAACGGCTAATGAAACTTTGAAAACAAAATGGCTCGAAAAAGCAGAAGCCTTAGGAAAAAAACTAAAGTGAAATTTAAACTAAATTGAACACGAATTTCACAGATTTACACAAATTGAATTATTTGAAAATTTTTAATTGGAGGTTACACCCGAATGTTTATGCTAGTTTTATAAATTTAGTTGCATTTCGGGTATTTCACCATTGATTATTAAAGTAGCTTCGGTAGAAGCTATGATGTGTTCAATACTTACTCCTGGGGCTCTTTCTAATAATTGTATTCCTTTTGAGGTGATTTCCATTACGGCAAGTTCGGTAACTATTTTTTTGACGCAAGCAACGCCAGTTAATGGCAGGTTGCATTTTTTAAGAATTTTTGATTCTCCTGCTTTATTCACATGCATCATGGCAACAATAATATTTTCAGCAGAAGCTACTAAATCCATCGCGCCTCCCATGCCTTTGACCATTTTTCCTGGGATTTTCCAGTTGGCGATATCCCCGTTTTCAGCCACTTCCATGGCACCCAAAACAGTCAAATCGACATGTTGCCCACGAATCATTCCGAAACTCATAGCCGAGTCAAAAAAACTCGCTCCAGCAAGTGTGGTAATCGTTTGTTTTCCAGCGTTAATTAAATCGGCATCTTCTTCTCCCTCAAAAGGGAAAGGTCCCATGCCGAGAACACCG
>NZ_JBAWDL010000253.1:0-7403 GCF_049590715.1 Flavobacterium sp. | reverse complement strand
GTAAAAAAGGAATAGGAGAGTGCGGAATCTTAAGAGGTTTAAGTGCGGATGATCGTCCGGATTATGAAGAAAAATTACAATGGACGTGTGACAATATCCAGCTAGGTAAAGAGGCTTTGTGGAATGCTTTGTTAGAGTTCCCATCTATACAATTTGGTATTGAAATGGCTTTTCGTTCTTTGAGTAGTGAAACACCATTTTTACTGTTTCCGTCAGCCTTTACTAATGAGGGAAAACCGATAGTAATTAACGGCTTGGTTTGGATGGGTGACGCCGATTTTATGATGGACCAAATCAATGAAAAAATCAAGCAAGGGTTTACCTGTATTAAACTAAAAATAGGAGCGATAGATTTTGACAAAGAACTGCAGTTGTTACGCTTTATACGTGCTCATTTCCCACCGAATAAGATGGAAATAAGGGTAGATGCTAATGGAAGTTTTTGTTTAAATGAAGCTTTAAATAAGTTAAAGCAATTATCTGAATTTAAGCTTCATAGTATTGAGCAACCTATTAAGAAACACAACACTGACAGGATGGCAGAGCTTTGCAATGAGACTCCTTTTCCTATTGCGCTGGATGAAGAATTGATTGGAGTGTTTTCTGTGGAGGAGAAGGAAGTATTGTTGCGAAAAATTAAGCCACAATACATCATTTTAAAGCCTAGTTTTGTGGGTGGTTTTAAAGGAACAATGGAGTGGATTATGCTGGCCGAAAAGTATGAAATTGGTTGGTGGATAACCTCTGCTTTGGAGAGTAATATTGGATTGAATGCTATCGCACAATGGACGTATTTATTACATAATTCGATGCCGCAAGGATTAGGGACTGGAGCGCTTTATACGAATAACTTTGAATGTCCATTGACGGTTATGGAAGGTAAATTGTGGTACAATCAAAATGTGGATTGGACGTTTGATTTTGATATGCTTTCTACTTGATTAGATTTTGGTTTTAACAATGAATTTATAATATAGAAATTCTTATTTCTGACCAATCATATTCTTTTCTTTAACCGAAGATGTACAATTTTATTATAATTTTGATTGTAAATAAACCGCTTTAAGAGGAATTACCACAAATTTTTAAGGTTAGAAACTTAAAATAAAGTTTAGGGAAAATAAAACTGTGAATTTGTGGTTATTTTTTTTAATTCGTGCGTTTGCCTTGGCTCTTAAATCCTTATTTTTGCATAAATAGAATTTTCATGCAACAATACATTTCCCAACTCAACGAAGCCCAACAACTCCCAGTACTGCAAAAAGAAGGTCCGATGATTATTATTGCGGGTGCTGGTTCTGGTAAAACACGCGTATTAACCATCAGAATAGCGTATTTAATGCATCAAGGTGTGGATGCGTTTAATATTTTATCGCTGACGTTTACTAATAAAGCAGCTCGTGAGATGAAAGAACGTATTGCTTCTATTGTAGGTGCTAGTGAGGCCAAAAACCTTTGGATGGGGACTTTTCACTCTATTTTTGCCCGCATATTGAGATCGGAAGCAGATAAATTAGGGTATCCTTCAAATTTCACAATTTACGACTCGCAGGATTCGTTACGTTGTATTTCAGGAATTATCAAGGAAATGCAGTTGGACAGAGATATTTATAAACCAAAACAAATCTTGAGCCGAATTTCGACTTTTAAAAACAGTTTGATTACGGTAAAGGCGTATTATAATGACCCAGATTTGCAAGAAGCAGATGCGATGGCAAAAAAGCCTAGAATGGGCGAAATCTATCAAAATTATGTAGACCGTTGTTTTAAGTCGGGAGCGATGGATTTTGATGATTTGTTATTGAAAACCAATGAGTTACTGACTCGTTTTCCAGAGGTTTTGTCAAAATATCAAAACCGTTTTCGTTACATTATGGTGGATGAGTACCAAGATACAAACCACTCTCAGTATTTAATCGTAAGAGCTTTATCAGATAAATTTCAAAACATTTGTGTGGTGGGTGATGATGCACAAAGTATCTATGCCTTTCGTGGTGCGAATATCAATAATATTTTGAACTTTCAAAAAGATTACCATGGTGTACAAACCTATCGTCTAGAGCAAAATTATCGTTCGACTCGAAACATTGTAGAAGCCGCCAATACTATTATAGATAAAAACAAAGTCAAACTGGATAAAATTGTTTGGACAGCAAACGATTCAGGGCCTAAAATAAAAGTACACCGTAGTATGACGGATGCTGAGGAAGGACGTTTTGTGGCAAGTACAATTTTCGAACAAAAAATGCAAAACCAACTCAATAATGGTTCTTTCGCAATTTTGTATCGTACCAATGCACAATCCCGTGCCATGGAGGATGCATTGCGAAAAAGAGATATTCCATACCGTATTTATGGTGGTTTGTCTTTTTATCAAAGAAAAGAAATCAAGGATGTATTGTGTTATTTACGTTTAGTAATCAATCCAAAGGATGAGGAAGCTTTAGTGCGTGTTATCAATTACCCAGCTAGAGGAATCGGAGACACTACGGTCGAGAAATTGACAGTAGCAGCCAACCATTACAAGCGTTCGATTTTTGAAGTAATGCAAAACATTGATAAAATCGACTTAAAACTCAACTCGGGAACGAAGCAAAAATTGAAAGATTTCGTATTGATGATTCGCAGTTTCCAAGTGATTAATGAAAATCAAGATGCTTTTTACTTGACGGATCATGTGGCGAAAAAAACTGGATTGGTTCAAGAATTAAAGAAAGACGCTACTCCAGAAGGGATGATGCGTATTCAAAATATAGAAGAATTACTAAACGGTATCAAAGATTTTACCGAAGGACAAAAGGAAATTGATGGCGCCCGTGGTGCTTTATCTGAATTTCTTGAAGATGTTGCTCTTGCTACTGATTTAGATAATGATACCAGTGATCAAGATCGTGTGGGATTGATGACAATTCACTTGGCTAAAGGATTAGAATTCCCACATGTTTTTGTGGTAGGTATGGAGGAAGATTTATTTCCATCAGCAATGAGTATGAGTACTCGAACGGAATTAGAGGAAGAGCGACGTTTATTTTATGTTGCCCTTACTCGTGCTGAGCATCAAGCGTATTTGACGTATGCGCAATCGCGCTATCGCTGGGGGAAACTAACGGATTGTGAGCCTTCGCGTTTTATTGAAGAAATTGACGGCCAGTTTTTAGAATATCTTACTCCAGCCGAAAGTAATTACCGTTACAAATCGATGATCGATAAAGATATTTTTGACGATGTAGATAAATCTAAGTTTAGATTGTCAAAACCTGCTAGTGGAACTCCACCGACAAAATACAACTCTAATAATGAACCTAAATCAGAGGTGAATGTTAGAAAGTTAAAGCCAATGACTGGAAAAACACCTGCTGCAACAGCTAATTTGTTTGATAATAATTTGGTAGCTGGAAATTTAGTCATGCACGAACGCTTTGGTAGAGGGCACGTTATCAGTATTGAAGGAGTTGGAGCAGATAAAAAAGCCGAAATCAAGTTTGAAGTAGGAGGAATCAAGAAACTATTATTGCGCTTTGCAAAATTGGATGTTATTGGTTAATCCTTATTTAAAAGTGTAGGTTTAAAGTTAATGAAATGCTTCTAAATCAACAGATAGGGATTAGGACGAAATTTTATCCTTGAGGATTCAAAAACAACTTATTGTAGCAAATATTGATTTTGTTGAAAAAAAAATGTTTGGAGGCAACGTTTTTACGATACAAGACAAAATATGCATTGGAGTTATAAAAGAGGTGTGAAAGTTACTAGTAATGAGGAATTTTATGAACCATTATTAGAAAACAATCCTATAATCCCGATGAATTTTAGGGGTAGAACAATGAAAATTTTCTGCTTATCGAACCGGAGGTGTATTACAGAACAGGAATTGTCAAAATGGACTAGATACCCTATTGATTTTGGAGAACGAGGAATTGTAAAAAGCAAAAAAAAAATAAACTAATATATTTTAAGATTACTTAAATACCCCAAAATATCTTATGCAATTATGAAGCTAAATGGTAAAAACAAAGATTCACGAAGAATAAAAATAGTATACACTTCTAAATGTTTTTCTTTGTGAATCTTTGATATATAGGAATATAATCACCTCCTATTTGTTTTGAACAGTATAGCTGTTCCTAAGTAAACTTTAATCGATTGCTCTTTTAGTAATGTCTCCAAAAGCATCAATTCTTCTATCTCTAAAGAAGGGCCAATTTTGACGTACATTTTCTTGTAAATCTAAATCTACTTCAGCAATCAAAATTTCTTCTTTATCGTGTGAAGCTTGCGCTAAAATTTCTCCTTGTGGTCCAGCGATAAACGAAGCACCCCAAAATTCTATTCCCGCTGTCCCCTCAATATATTGTTCTAAACCAATTCGGTTTGCTGCCGCAACATACACACCATTGGCTACAGCATGTCCTTTCATAACATTCATCCAAGCGCCATATTGGTTTTCACCGTATTGATCTTTTTCTTGTGGATGCCATCCAATAGCTGTTGGGTAAAACAATACTTCAGCTCCTTTAAGCGCTGTTAAACGTGCCGCTTCAGGATACCATTGATCCCAACAGATTAGCGTTCCTATTTTTCCCTTTTGTGTCGGAATTGTTTTGAAACCTAAATCTCCTGGAGTAAAGTAGAATTTTTCATAAAAATGAGGATCATCTGGAATATGCATTTTTCGATATAACCCAGCTTCACTACCATCTGTATCAATAATATAAGCACTATTGTGGTAAATACCTGCCATCCTTTTTTCGAAAAAAGGCACAATAATAACCACTCCTAATTCTTTAGCTAATTCACTAAATGCGATAAAAGATGTACTGTATAAAGGCTCAGCGATCGAAAAATTATCGACATCTTCACTTTGACAAAAATAATGACTACTATATAATTCAGGTAGCGAAATAACTTCAGCTCCTTGACTGGCAGCATCCCGTACCCAACTGATGCATTTTTTTAAGTTGTTTTCGGCAACATCATTTAGATTCAATTGGATTACCGCTATTTTATATTTTTTGTTTGACATGGTATAAAATTTAGACTGCAAAAATAAGGATTTTATAAAGAGTGTTACTAGTGTTGTATGTAATTTTTTCCGAATAGAATAATCAATAACGATCAACTTTGTGTGTACCAGATTAAAATTTTATACCATAAAATTATATAATTACTAAATTTAACAAAGAGAATAAAACCTGTTAATGACTTTGAACCTATAACTGTTTAGTTTAATAGAATTAACCTATTTTTGTACTTCATTTGAACTAATAACCCCAATAATATGAAATCTTATTTCAACATTAAAGCAGTTATCCTGCTGTTTTTAATTCTTTTAGCTAGCCCTGTTTTAGTAGCTCAATCTGATTCGGATAAAACAAATTCTATTGTTAGCCAGATGCTAACAGCGATGGGAGGCATAGAAAACTATAACAACACTCGTTTTATACAATGGGAATTTGGAAAAAGAAAAATGTATTGGGACAAATGGACGGGAGATGTTCGTATAGAAAGCACTGAGGATAATCAATGTATTTTAATGAATATAAATACTTTAAAAGGAAAAGCTTATGCAAATGGACATCTTGTTGAAAACGAAGTAAACACTAAGAAATTACTAAACCAAGCTAAAAACTGGTGGATTAACGATTCGTATTGGCTGGTTATGCCATGGAAACTACATGATCCAGGAGTAACTTTAAAATATGTCAAAACAGCTAAACTTCCCGACGGGAAAATGGCCGATATCTTGGAAATGACTTTTAATGCCGTGGGGGTTACTCCAAATAATAAATATTGGGTTTATGTAGATCAAGAAGATCATTTACTCAAACAATGGTCGTTCTTTAAAAATTTTAATGACAATGAGCCACAGTTTACCAAAGCTTGGGACAATTATCAAAAAACAGGTATGATTTTATTATCCTTCGATAGGAGTAAAGGTGCTGGTGGTCCAAAAAATGTTGTGGTGAATACTACTGTAGACTCTGCTATTTTTACTAAATTGTAAGACTAATTAATGAGAGATGCTCCATTTTTCTCTTTGTTATTTTAACATTGTATACTTTATGATAGTTTTCAATTTAATTGCTTTTATAAATATAAGGAATGAGTATATTTTTTTAATAAATTTAAATTGAACCAAACAAATCGCTGCACCGAAAGTCAGGGCAAACGCATGAGTTTTATTAAAAAACATATAATATAAGCAAGAAATAACTTGTTAAATTGTATTTATTTCACTATATTAAACACTTATTAATCAGTAGTATAAGTGTTTTTATGGTGAGTAAAATAATATCTATTTTTAGTAAAATAGAAGATAATAGAAGAGTTTTAAGCAATGATTACGATTTAAACAGCATACTTGTTTCGTCGATAATTTCAGTAATTTCTGGAGCAAATACTTGGAATGAAATAGAAGAATATTGTGTAGAAAAAGAAGAATGGCTATCCACATTTCTAAATTTTGACAAAGGAATTCCTTCCCATGACACCTATAATCGAGTCATAAGTAGTATTGAACCAGTTAAATTAGAAAATTGTTTTAGAGAATGGGTTAATTCTTTAATTGAAGATAAAGGGATACAGGGAGTTGTAAATCTTGATGGCAAAACAATTAGAGGTGCAAAAAGTCATGGATTAAAATCAGCCTTTCATATGGTTAGTGCATGGTCCTGCGAAAGCAACATGGTTTTAGGGCAATTACGAGTGAATGAAAAATCAAATGAAATAACAGCTATACCTAAATTAATAGATTTGCTTGAAATTGAAAATTGCATCATAACTATTGATGCTATGGGATGTCAGACTGAAATTGCTGATAAGATAATTGAAAAAAAAGCAGATTATGTTTTAGCTGTAAAAGCTAATCAGGCTAAACTATTGGAAGAAATTGAAGATGAATTCAGATTTTCAAAAGATATTAGGAATACTGAAACTGTGGATTTAGATCACGGAAGAATAGAAACTAGAAAATGCAGTGTAATAAATAGCTTTCAACATATTGAAAGCCAAGGTAAATGGAAAAATTTAAAAAGTGTTGTTAGGATAGAAAGTATCCGTGAATTTAAAAACAGCGACAAACAAACAGAACAATTTACACGTTATTACATATCAAGTTCAAATGAAGATGCTGATTTTTTTCAACAAGTAATAAGGTCACATTGGAGTATAGAAAATAAATTGCATTGGACTCTTGACGTTGCTTTTAATGAAGATATGAGTAGAAAAAGAACTGAAAATGCAGCACAAAACTTTTCATTAATTACTAAAATAGCACTAAATATTTTGAAGAATGACAATTCTTCAAAATTAGGAATTAAAGGAAAACGTCTTAAAGCTGGATGGAGTAATGGATATCTTGAAAAATTATTAGGCATTAATTAAAAACTCATGCGTTTGCCCTG
>NZ_JBAWDL010000252.1:0-41939 GCF_049590715.1 Flavobacterium sp. | reverse complement strand
GGTAAAAGAGCGATGGTAGGAAATAACGTTTCTCACGCTATGAATAAAACTAAGAGAAAATTTTCTGTAAACTTAGTTAAGAAGCGTTTTTATCTTCCAGAAGAAGATAGATGGATTACTCTTAGAGTAGCAGCATCTACGATAAAAACAATTAACAAGAATGGAATAGATGCAGTTTTGAAGAAAGCGCAATCTAAAGGATTTATCAAATAATCTTTATCCACTATCAAATATAAAGCAAAATGGCAAAAAAAGGTAATAGAATTCAGGTAATTTTAGAATGTACTGAACACAAAACAACTGGTGTTGCAGGAACTTCAAGATATATAACTACAAAGAACAAAAAAAACACTCCTGATAGATTAGAGATTAAGAAATTTAATCCAGTTTTGAAGCGTGTAACTGTTCACAAAGAAATTAAGTAATAATTAAATATTTTTATTTTTATTAAAATTTAAAGAGAATATCTTAGAGGTTTAATAAAAATAAAGATTTAAATAACATTTGAATCATGGCAAAGAAAACAGTAGCATCGTTACAAACATCTTCTAAGAGATTATCAAAAGCCATCAAAATGGTGAAATCTCCAAAAACGGGTGCGTATACATTCGTAGAAACTATCTTAGCTCCAGAAGCTGTTGATGAGTTCTTGAAAAAGAAGTAATTAAAAGACATTATATAAAAAAGCTACTTTCCTATCGAAAGTAGCTTTTTTATTTTCTATCTTTAACTAATTAGAAATTATAGTAAGCAGTTGATTCACAATTCATTTTTATTATTAGTACTATGAGTTTTTTCAAAAAAATATTTTCATCCGAAAAAAAAGAACCTATCCTTAATAAACAGGAAAAACAATCATTAGATAAAGGTCTTGAAAAATCAAAAACATCTTTCTTTTCTAAGCTAGGGAAAGCCATTGCTGGAAAGTCAAAAGTAGATGATGATGTTTTGGATAATCTGGAGGAAATTTTAGTTTCTTCGGATGTTGGGGTAGATACTACTTTGAAAATTATTACGCGTATTGAAAAACGTGTTGCCGAAGATAGATTTCTAGGTACAGATGAATTAAACCGAATTCTTCAAGAAGAAATCGCTGCTTTATTGTCAGAAACCAATTCTGGTGAGGCAACCGAATTTGTGATTCCTGTTCAAGCCAAACCATATGTTTTGATGGTCGTTGGTGTCAATGGAGTGGGTAAAACCACTACTATTGGTAAACTAGCTTATCAATTCAAGAAAGCAGGTCATAATGTAGTTCTAGGTGCGGCTGATACTTTTAGAGCAGCAGCAATTGATCAATTACAAATCTGGGCAGATAGAGTAGGCGTGCCTATTGTTCGTCAAGACATGGGTAGTGATCCAGCTTCTGTCGCTTTTGATACTTTACAGTCAGCTGTGGCTCAAAATGCAGATATTGTTATTATTGATACCGCAGGACGTTTGCACAACAAAGTCAATTTGATGAATGAATTATCCAAAGTCAAACGCGTGATGCAAAAAGTAGTGGGCGATGCTCCTCATGATGTATTATTAGTTCTAGATGGTTCTACAGGTCAAAACGCTTTTGAACAAGCCAAACAATTTACTGCCGCTACTGAGGTGACTTCACTTGCTGTTACTAAACTAGACGGAACTGCTAAAGGTGGTGTGGTGATTGGTATCTCTGACCAATTCCAAATTCCTGTAAAATACATTGGCGTAGGCGAAGGTATTGAAGATTTACAAGTCTTCAATAAATATGAGTTTGTAGATAGTTTTTTTAAATAGACAACCATGAATTTTTTCCATAAATTGACGTCATTAAATCTTTATCTTTTAAGTATTTTGTGTTTTGTGGCTGCAAATCTGATTCGCAACAATAGTATTGAAGGCTATTATATGTTTTTAGTTTTCGGTGTTATCTGTTTTATTTTAGGTTTGACTAAAAGAATAAAAAACAAATAGGGTAAGCCTATTTAGTATAATTGAACTAAAAAACCTTAGCGTTTACTAAAACAAAATGTCCTTATTAACCTGTCAAAAGTTTTTTAGGATATATTTTGACATGTTGGAGTGATAATTCTAAAAATTAGTTAAAATAATGACACTTTAAGATGTTCTATTTTAGGTGTAGAACGTTTGAGTTTTAATTAATGTTTTTCATCTATCCTGTAGATGTAATGATATTTTAAAAAGTTGTAAAGGAATAAAAGTAAGCTTCATATATTATATATTATTGTAATTTAAAGGTGAGTAAAAATATTCAATTTACTGGTTTTTAATATGTTGTGTTTTTTTATTTTTTTCTTGGCAGTTTTTAAATTTTCTATTATTTCGCTATCACTTCTGATTTTAAAAACTTGGTTTATGGAATTTCACCTAGTGAAATTGCTGTTGTAGTAACTTAAAATTATTACGGTAAATTTTAAGACTAAATGGTATTTGTTTCATTAAATCTTTATGACTATATTAAAAAGATTAGCTTATTTTCTTTAAATTATCTTAAAAGGGAAGTAATTATTTTTTACTGTATGTTTTTATTTCAACGAAGCAATAATTGGCCTAATACAATTTAAGCTTGCTTCAATATTTTAATAATCTCCAAAAGAAGAATATCAGAATCAGGTAAACTGTCTAAATCTGATAGGAAATTATTTTTTAGGTATGTGATATCTAAACTCGTTTTGTCTCGGGCAATGATTCCTTTGTGTTAAAAACGTTCTCAAATGCTTTTATGTATTTGTTAGGATATGATATGTTTCTTTACACTTGTATCGGTTTTCTGGATTGAATATCTTGATGGAATCTTTTAAATCTCTTTAGTTTTAAAGGTTTTTTTAAAGATATGACAAACATTAGTTCTATAATCATATCCTTGATTTTCTTTTATCTAAATGTCTTTACTAGACGATTTTTCCATCAAAAAATGTTGGCTTTTACTCCCTTAGTATGTGATTTCCTTGTTGTTAACGTAAAATAGTATGTAAATAGGTTATTTCGAAAAAAGCTTTTACCTACTTTTTCAATATTATCTCATACAAAATATTATCGTGTAATATAGCTACAGCTTGTCCTGTGGATTTTAAAGTATTGTTGTAATAGAAGAAGCTATTTTGAAAACTAGGGTGTTTGGTGTTTAAAAAGTCACTCTTAAAAGTCGCTCTA
This sequence comes from Flavobacterium sp., assembly GCF_049590715.1. Taxonomy (GTDB): domain Bacteria; phylum Bacteroidota; class Bacteroidia; order Flavobacteriales; family Flavobacteriaceae; genus Flavobacterium. The sequence goes on along the minus strand of NZ_JBAWDL010000252.1, from coordinate 38,795 downwards.
ATAAAAAAAGGACTTACGAAAAAACGTAAGTCCTTGTATTTTATGTAGCGAGAACGAGATTTGAACTCGTGACCTCAGGGTTATGAATCCTGCGCTCTAACCGACTGAGCTACCTCGCCAAATGCAGTAAGAATTATATCCCTCATTGCGGGTGCAAATATAAAACTTTTATTAAAGGAAACAAGTATATTTGAAAGAAAAAAAAATATTTTTAAAAACGTTTTTTTATCGGAGTTATATTCTATATATTCGAAAAAAATTAATAAGTCTCATGGATCAAAAAGTGCGTTACGAAATAGAGTTCCCTATCAATTCATCTCCTCAGTTATTGTACCAATATATTTCGACGCCTTCAGGTTTGTCAGAGTGGTTTGCTGATAATGTAAATTCACGTGGTGAGTTTTTTACTTTCATTTGGAATGATTCCGAAGAGAAAGCAAGATTAGCGTCTAAGAAAACCGGTGAAAAAGTAAAATTCAAATGGGTGGATAATAATAATAAGGATACTGATTTGTTTTTTGAAATTCATATTTTAGTAGATGAGTTAACCAAAGATGTTTCTTTAATGATAGTTGATTTTGCTGATAGTGATGAATTAGACGAAGCAAAATTATTATGGGAGAATCAAATCTCAGATTTGAAACATCTACTAGGTTCAGTATAGTAAAATAGTTTATTATAACATATATTTGCCCTGAACAAAATTCAGGGCTTTTTTTATGATTAATTTTAATGGAACAATAGTGTCTGAGGATGCTAATATATTGACTCAAAACCGTGCCTTTTTATATGGTGATGCTGTTTTTGAAACAGTAAAAGTGTTAAGAGGTACGATTCTTTTTCTAGAAGATCATTACTTTCGATTAATGGCTTCTATGCGTGTTGTTCGAATGGAGATCCCAATGAACTTTACCATGGAGTACTTCGAGGAACAATTATTGTCGGTAGTGACTTCAAATGGTTTTTTGGCTTCTGCTAGAGTTAGGATTACGGTATTTAGAAATGATGGAGGGTATTATTTACCAAAATACAATACCGTTTCTTTTTTAGTGCACGCAACTAAATTACCAGATACGCAATATGCCTTTGAGACAAAGGGATATGAAGTAGATTTATTTAAAGATTTTTACATTACCAAACAGTTGCTATCTTCTATAAAATCAACAAATCGATTATTGAATACTACTGCTAGTATTTTTGCCTATGAAAATGGTTTAGATAACTGTTTGCTTTTAAATGATAGCAAAAATGTAGTAGAAGCAATTCAGGGGAATATTTTTATGCTTTTGGGGAATAAATTAATTACGCCTCCAGTTTCTGAGGGTTGTTTGAATGGAGTGATGAGAAAGCAAATTTTGGCTCTAGCCTCAAAAATAGAAAAGCTTGAAGTAATTGAGCAAATCATCTCGCCTTTTGATCTTCAAAAAGCAGATGAATTGTTTATTACCAATGTAATTAAAGGTATTCAGCCGATTACAAAATACAAAAAGAAAAATTTTGAAACGCAAACGGCACAGTTGTTATTAGGAAAATTAAATGAGTTGTTGTTAGTCAAAAAGTAATGTCAATTAGAAAGAAAAAAGACTTGAATGCATTTGTAGAGATTGCGTTTAAGTCTTTTTATAATCGTATTAATTCAAATACGGGTTTTCAGGAGCATTAGACCAAATTAAGTAATCACCACCTAATTCTTTGATTTGATCTTTCCAAAAATGAGTAGGTGACTTACCTATAATTTTATTTTTGTAATTATTAGTAGTTACAATCCATGAGTTAGCATTCATTTCTGTTTCCAACTGGTTTTGATGCCAACCAGAATACCCTAAGAAAAAACGAATGTTATCTTTAGTAATGGTTCCCTCGTTAATTAAGTCTTTTGTAGATTCAAAATCACCTCCCCAATAAATTCCATTTGAAATTTCAATACTATTTGGGATTAATTCAGGTACATTATGTATGAAATAAAGGTTGTCCTGTTCAACAGGACCTCCATTGTAAATTTTAAATTTGGAATTAATCTCAGGGATTAAGTCACTAATAGTATATTTAAGTGGTTTGTTGATGATAAAACCTACAGAACCTTCATTATCATGATCCGCTAATAAAATTACAGATCTATTGAATGATAAATCTCCAATTATAGAAGGCTCAGATATAAGCAGTTGACCTTTTATTAATTTTTCTGAAATCATAACACTGTAGTTTTTTTATTAAATTTAAGAAAAAAAACAAAAAACACCCAAATTTTATCGTTTAAATGTAAAAAAAAACCCTCCGTAAGGAAGGTTTTGTTTCTTTTAAGGGGATAAACGTGTAATTAGTTTACTGCTCCTTCTAATTCTGCACCAGCTTTGAATTTTACAACATTTTTTGCAGCGATTTGGATAGTTTTTCCTGTTTGAGGATTTCTTCCGTCTCTTGCAGCTCTAGCTGATACTGACCATGATCCAAAACCTACTAGAGATATTCTACCACCTTTTTTCAAAGTTTCTCCTACGTTTCCTAAAAATGATTCTAAAGCTAATTTTGCAGCAGCTTTAGTAATTCCTGCATCAGCAGCGATAGCATCAATTAATTCTGATTTGTTCATAATAAAAGTTATTAATTTGTTGGTTAAAGAATTCTTGTACACAAATTTAGCAGGAAATCCTTACTGAGCAAGTGTTTTCTATGAATTTAAACTATTTTGTTGATAACTTAGGTTATTTGTTGATAAAACAATGGTTTTTTATTGGGAAATACTCCACCCTTACTGTTTTATGGGGTTAAAAGGCTTTCGCTTCAGGTGTAAAGGTAATTCCGTTTAATAATTCGGTAGTTGTCATTCTTTTTTTACCAGGAAATTGCAGACTTAATATCTGGATAAAACCATTTTCCACTGCAATTTTCATTTCTTTCTTAGTGCAAATAATGGTTCCTGTTACATGTTGGTGTTCTTCAATACTAATTTTAGAATCGTATATTTTAATGTTCCATTCTTCATTTTTGTCTGATACGTTGCACCAAGCCGCTGGATATGGACTTAATCCTCTAATGAGATTGTGAATGTTGGTTGCGGATTGTGTCCAATCAATTTTACAATTTTCTTTGTTTAGTTTATAAGCAGTTTTGATATCAGCAGAATCTGTTTGAATCGTAGTGACTATATTGCCTTTTTCTATCAAGGTTAATGTATCTATAACAGTAGTGCTGCCTATGTTTATTAGTCTGTCGTGAAGTTGACCTGCATTTTCATCAGGTACAATCTCTGTTTCTGAACTCAAAATCATAGCACCCGTATCTATTTTGTCGTCAATAAAGAAAGTAGTTACTCCTGTTTTTTGTTCACCATTAATGATAGCCCAGTTAATAGGAGCGGCTCCGCGGTAATTAGGTAGGAGTGAAGCGTGAAGGTTGAATGTCCCTAAAGCAGGCATTTCCCAAACAACTTTAGGAAGCATTCTAAAAGCGACTACAATTTGTAAATTAGCATTCAATGCTCTTAATTCCGTTAAAAAACCTTCATCTTTAAGATTTGTAGGTTGCAATAGCGTAAGGTTATGGGTTAAGGCATATTCTTTAACGGCTGAAAATTTTAGTTTTTGTCCACGACCAGCGGGTTTGTCCGCAGCGGTGATTACACCTACTACCGTATAGTTGTTTTGGATGATAGTATCAAGAATCCCTACTGCAAATTCAGGAGTTCCCATAAAAATAATTCGTAATTTTTCCATTATGATTTTAAAGTATAGGTGTTATTAGGATTCACTATTATAATTTCATTTTCTAATAGTTGTTGGAGTACAAATATAATAGTGTCATTGTTAGTATGGGTTCTGTTTTCTATTTCTCTTGAATTTAAAGCCTCTATTTTTAGTAATTTTAAGATTTGTTTTGATAGCGTTTCAATATTGGTTGTTTTTTGCTTATTACTAATACAATAAGAGCAGATACCGCAATCAGTTGTTTGCTTTTCGCCAAAATAACTTAATATCAATTTACTTTTACAAATGTTATTTTCGGATACATAATGTAAAACCGATTGCAATTGGTCTTTTTTAAGTTGGTTTTGATTCTCTAAATATTTAGCGACTCTACTAATGGTTCTTTCGTCTTCGCGAATTTCGTTAAAAGTAAGGGAAGTGTCATTGCCTTTAGAATGATAAGTAATGATTTTTTTTTCTTGAAGTTTTTCTAAAAGTTTCAATACTTCTTTTTCAGAATGATGTGATTTTTTAGCAATTAAAGCACTGTTAAAAGCGGTTTCTATTTCATAAATCCCTGGATAAGTTCTGAGGATGGCGAGAACAATTTCTTCGTCATATCTATTCATACTGATATAGCGTAATACTTCTTTGGAGGAAATAATAAACTGCAAACTGATTTTTTCTGAGAATTCTTGAGATAAACTAAGGACTCCTTGTCTATCTAAAAACTGGATAGCATTGTAAGCTTTTAATACAGGAAAATTATATTTAAGACAAAAGTGATTTAGGTTAAAAGAAAACGTTTCATTTATACCTTCGCCATATGCAATCTGAAAAAAACTATTCAGTTTTAAATAAACGAGGTTCAAAAAAGACTTATCTGGCAGCGTGTTTATAAACTGACTTTCCGCTTGAAGTTTGTCTGATGGACTGGTTAATAAAATGGCAAAAGCTTTGTTGCCGTTTCGTCCTGAACGTCCTGCTTCTTGATAATAGTTTTCTATGTTTTCAGGTAGTTGAATATGAATGACGGTTTTGACATTCGCCTTGTCAATTCCCATTCCAAAAGCATTAGTGGCAACCATAACTTGTGCTTTTTCTTCCATCCAGAGTGCCATGTTTTTGTCTTTTTCTCTAGAATGCAGACCGCCGTGATAATAAGTTGCTTTGAAGCCTAAATTTTGTAATTGAGAGGAAATTTCTTTGCAAGATCTTCTGTTTCGTACATAAATGATAGAAGACTGTGGGTTTTTCTTTAAAATTTGTTGAATTTTATAGATTTTATCCTCGGCTTCAAAAACCATATAAGCTATATTTTTTCGAGCAAAAGATTGGTGAAACGAAACTGGTTTTTCTAATCCTAATTCTTTTAGAATATCTTCTTTTGCGCGATCCGTTGCTGTTGCTGTTAAAGCAAGAAAAGGGACTTTTGGAAAAGTCGTTTTTAGATTGGATATTTTTAAATAAGCAGGTCTAAAGTCATGTCCCCACTGAGATACACAATGTGCTTCATCTATAGCGATAAGGTTGATATCGATGTTTTTTAGTCGTTCTAATATCCAGTCAGACTGCAAACGTTCTGGAGATAAATAAAGAAATTTATAATTTCCAAACTGACAATTGTCTAAAAGATCAATCATTTCGTTTGATTTTATTCCTCCTGTTAAAGCAATGGCTTTGATATCCCGACTTTGTAAGTTGGCGACCTGATCTTTCATTAAGGCAATCAATGGTGAAATTACCATGCAAATTCCTTTTTGCATCATTGCGGGAACTTGGAAACAAATCGATTTACCTCCTCCTGTTGGTAACAAAGCAAAAGTATCTTTTCCGCTCAAAACAGAATCAATGATTTCATTTTGTAGCGGTCTAAAACGGTCATGTTGCCAATATTTTTTTAGGATTTCTAAAGCTTCTGACATAGGGTGGAATCAATATTTAAGATTCTTGATGGATAGATTTTAATATAAATTGAATTCGGTTTTCGACACTGTCTCTAGGGACTTCGATTGGAGTGTATTGAAATTTTTTATAGGAATTAATAATGTATTGATGAACAGTACTAGCTTGTTCAAAATTTTCATAACGAACTTCATCACTTTTATAAATTTCTTCCCACGGAGGTAGAGAAAATACTTGAGTATATAGATTTTCTTCACAAGGTTTGGAGAAAAAATCAGAGTAATCTGTGCCTATATAATCTAAATAACCAGTAATATCTGGGAGTCCGCGATCGATAAAAATAAGATCAGTTGGTTCTTTTAAAGCATTTTCAAATTGCTCTTTTCTTCCTTTGAGTAATAATTCACTAAAAAGCAAAGGTCTTTGGAGGAATAATTGTTCAATTCCTTCTTTTTGAGCTTCTAGGGTAATGGCTCTCGAAATTTCAGGATAACAACAAAACCCCATGGTTTTCAGTCCATTCAGGATAGTCGTTTTTCCTGTTCCAGGTCCACCAGTAATTATAATTATTTTTTTCTGCACTTTATTTTCGATAGAATTCAAACTTACTGAATCTATTTGGCATTTTAAAACAAATGCTTCTAAATTAAACCAAACACATTGTTTTTTAAACCGCATGATACTTCACATATTCGCTACTGGATCATCAAAAATAAGTTAGTTTTGAATGTACTTAAGTCATCTTAAACTGAATGAACATAAACGGATTTATTACATAAATCATAATTCATAGTTTTAGTGAAAAAAAAATCTGCGAATTTGCGGTTGTTTTTTAATTTATGCGTTTGTCTTGTATGTCTAAAATATTATTTTGATTTTGGCAAAAAATCATATTCTATTAGTTACTATTTTACATTTGAAACCGTATATTTGCTTTTATTTTAATAGTAAAGATGGATAAGAAGACAGAAGAATTTTATGAAAGACTAAAGGGGGAGCTAGAGAAAAGTAATTCATGGCCTGCTTTATATTTATACAAATTTATAGTACCTACTGATAAGGAAAAGATTGAGCAAATACAAAAGGCTTTTGATTGTCTAGGAGCTGTTATTAAAACGACCCAATCCAAAACGGCTAAATTTACTAGTGTATCCGTTGATGTTCAAATGGAAAGTGCACAAGCAGTTATTGAAAAATACCAAGAATTGTCCACTATAGAGGGGATTGTTTCCTTATAAAAAGCATACTTCTTTGGCTGTAGCCAAATTGTTGATATTAGAAGAAAATGGGCATTCCCATTCAAAATATAATTCACTTATGAATTCAAAATACCAAAAAGAAAATGCCAATGATGTAGTACATCATATGGAGTATAATGCTGAAAGATCTCATTTAATCATTCCTGAGTATGGTCGTCATTTGCAAAAATTGATTGATCAAGCTACATTGATAGAAAGCGATGAAGAGCGTAATAAAGCGGCAAAATACATTATTCAGGTAATGGGAACTTTGAATCCTCATTTGCGTGATGTACTTGATTTTCAGCATAAATTATGGGATCAGTTGTTTATTATGTCTGACTTCAAATTAAATGTAGAGTCGCCTTATCCGATTCCTTCGAGAGAAGTATTGCAGTTGAAACCCGATGTATTGCAGTATCCTCAAAATTTCCCTAAATATAGATATTATGGCAACAACATCAAATACATGATTGATGTGGCTAACGGTTGGGACGAAGGCGAAATGAAAAATGCTTTAGTGAAAGTTATTGCTAATCACATGAAGAAATCGTATTTGAGTTGGAATAAAGATACCGTGAAAGATGATGTGATTTTTGAACATTTATATGAGCTTTCTGATGGTAAATTAAATTTGCTACAGAGTTCAGAAGAGTTGATCAATACCACTGATTTATTGCGTACTAACAAACGCATATCAAATAAAATTAATGTTGGTGCTGGGCAACCTAAGATTCAGAATAAAAAAAATACAATTGGTAAAAAACCATTCAATAAAAATAATAGCCAAAAATAAGTTGATTGACTTATGGAGGTATAAAAAGTACTAAAAACTAAAAACATAAATTTAACTCGCAAATTAATATGGGAATATTTAAAATAGAAGGAGGTATTCGTCTTAAAGGTGAAATTACACCACAAGGAGCTAAAAACGAAGCATTACAAATTTTGTGTGCAGTACTTTTGACTCCTGAAAAAGTAACTATAAACAATATTCCTGATATTATTGATATCAATAAATTGATTAAACTCTTAGGTAATTTAGGAGTTAAAATACATAAAAATGGTCACGGATCGTATGATTTTCAGGCTGATGAAGTGAATGTAGACTATCTTGAAACGGAAGCTTTCAAAAAAGAAGGAGGAGCGTTAAGAGGTTCTATTATGATTGTTGGGCCACTTTTGGCTCGTTTTGGAAAAGGATATATTCCTAAACCAGGAGGAGATAAAATAGGAAGAAGAAGATTAGATACGCATTTTGAAGGATTTATCAATTTAGGAGCTAAATTTCGTTATAATAGAGAAGATCATTTTTATGGTGTTGAGGCTTCTGATGGTTTAGTAGGGACTTATATGTTATTAGATGAGGCTTCGGTTACTGGTACGGCTAACATTGTAATGGCTGCTGTATTGGCTAAAGGAACAACAACAATTTATAATGCTGCCTGTGAGCCTTACTTGCAACAATTATGTAAGATGTTGAACTCGATGGGGGCTAAAATCACTGGAGTAGGTTCTAATTTATTGACTGTTGAAGGAGTAAAAAGTTTGGGTGGTTGTACGCACCGAATTTTACCTGATATGATTGAAATTGGTTCATGGATTGGATTAGCAGCCATGACTAGAAGTGAAATTACTATCAAAAATGTAAGTTGGGATAATTTAGGATTGATTCCTAATACGTTTAGAAAGTTAGGGATTACTTTAGAACGTAGAGGAGATGATATATATATTCCTGCTCATAATGATGGTTACGAAGTGAAAACGGATATTGATGGTTCTATCTTGACAGTTGCAGATGCACCTTGGCCTGGATTTACACCAGATTTATTGAGTATTCTACTAGTAGTGGCAACTCAAGCAAAAGGGGATGTTTTGATTCATCAAAAAATGTTCGAAAGTCGTTTGTTCTTTGTGGATAAATTAATTGATATGGGGGCTAAAATTATGTTGTGTGATCCCCATAGAGCAGTAGTTATGGGACACGATTTTAAATCAACATTGAAAGCGACTACGATGTCTTCTCCAGATATTCGTGCAGGTATTTCTTTATTGATTGCGGCACTTTCAGCAAAAGGAACGAGTATTATTCAAAATATAGAGCAAATTGATCGTGGATATGAAAATATTGACGAAAGATTAAGAGCAATTGGAGCTAATATTATAAGAGAAGAATAAAGCTTAAAACTTATTTTGTAAATCGTTTAAATATCCTTTTTTAAGTTTTAAAGAAGTTTGTTTAAACGATTTTTATTTACATGTAAGTATAATTTAAAAGTCATAAAGTCAAAAGCGCTAACATCATAATAAATAATTAAAATTCAATAATTTGATTTATTTATATGCAATTTTAAAAAATGACATTAAACGGCGTTCGTTACTTATTAAGTAGTGATTTTTTTAAAATTATATAAAATGATGAATTGTTGGTTTTAATCGACAATATTCTTTTAAGTTTATACTTACTATTATTGTATTTTGAAAATATTTATTGTTGATTTTAAAACTATACAATACTTTTTATTTTACGACTTTTAAACTTTAGACTTATTATATGTCAGATCAAAATAAAGCAATTCAGGCCACATATTTTAGCATTATAGGAAACACAAGCTTAGCAATTATTAAAGGATTCGCTGGTTTTTTTGGTAATTCTTATGCTTTGATTGCTGACGCTATTGAATCCACAACGGATATTTTTGCTTCTTTTTTAGTCTTATTCGGTATTAAATATTCTAGTAGACCTGCTGATAAAAACCATCCTTATGGTCATGGTCGTGCGGAGCCATTAATTACATTTATAGTAGTAGGTTTTTTGATTACTTCAGCAACCGTTATTGCTTATGAGAGTATTGTCAATATAAATACACCCCATGAATTACCTAAATCATGGACTTTATTTGTGCTGGGTGCAATTATTATATGGAAAGAATATTCGTTTAGACTTGTCATGAAAAGAGGGATTGAAGCTAATAGTTCTTCGTTAAAGGCAGATGCTTGGCATCATAGGAGTGATGCTATTACCTCAATTGCTGCTTTTGTAGGAATTACAATAGCTTTAATTTTAGGAAAAGGATTTGAAGCTGCTGATGATTGGGCAGCGCTTTTTGCTTCGGTATTTATTATTTATAATAGTTATATGATCTTTCGTCCTGCTCTTGGTGAAATAATGGATGAACATTTGTATGACGACCTAGTTGAGAAGATTCGTTTAGTTGCAACCACGGTTAATGGAATTATTGCAACTGAAAAATGTTTTATTAGAAAAGCAGGAATGAAATATCATGTTGATTTACATGCTATTGTTAATTCAACGATTACAGTAAAGGAAGGGCATGATTTAGCCCACAAATTGAAAGATACTTTGAAAAAAGAAATGCCATATATAGGAAACGTCTTGATTCATATTGAACCTGATTAGATTTTTGATTGAAGAGTAACGTTTTGGTGCATTAAAATCTACAATCAAAAATCATTCATCAAATAAATTTCAATTAAAGTTTTACATTAAAGGAAATGGACGAGTCCATTCTTAAATGGTCTTAAATCTCTTAAATGTTTTAAAATAAATGAGGTGCTAAAAAACTTAAATGGTTGATATGATTAAAAAAATCCCATAAAGATTTTAAAATCTACAATCTTTTTTATAAAAACGATTGAATCGCTAAATCATAACTTTTTAATCCAAATCCCAGAACAACTCCTTTTGCATTTCCAGAAATATAAGACTGGTGTCTAAAACTCTCTCTAGAAAAGGTATTTGAAATATGAACCTCAATCACTGGTGTTGTGATCCCTTTAATAGCATCACCAATACCAATAGAAGTATGAGTATAAGCCCCTGCATTTAAGATGATTCCATCGTAATTGAAACCGTATTCTTGAATTTTATCAATTAATTCACCTTCAATATTACTTTGGTAATAGACAAAATCAATAGTAGGATATTTTATTTGTAAGTTGGTAAAGTATTCTTCAAAAGTTTGACTACCATAAACTTCTGGTTCACGCTTCCCTAATAGATTAAGATTAGGGCCGTTAATGATGCATATTTTCATATTTTTTTTGTAAAAATAAAAAAACCGTTCCAATATAGAACGGTTTGTTATGAAATTTCTTTGAAGATTTTTAGAAAAGAAATCCAGCAGAAATTTGAAAATTTGAATTTTTAATTTCGGCATTTTTACTAGCTTCCGTAAGTCCGAGTCCGTAACGCGCTTGTAAAAATAAATTCTCAGTAATATTAAATCCTAGTCCTCCTACAACTGCAAATTCAAAGGTTTTTGATTCTTTATAGTCAAAGTTGTTTCGTTCACTCAATAAGAAAGACGCTTGAGGTCCTAAATCAAGAGTCAAACTCTTATTTAAAGAAAACTTGGCTAACACTGGGATAGATACATATCCTAATTCATTTTTAAATTCTTCCGCAGCATTTTTGTAGGTAGCTCCTTGAGTAGAATAGATAAGTTCAGGTTGAATAGCAAAATTTTCTAATAATTTGATTTCGGCTACTACCCCAGCATGGTAACTAGTAATTCCCTCTTCTATACTATAATTCTTTGAAGCGACAGTAATATCAGTTCCGCTTTGATTAGCAAAGTTAACCCCTGCCTTAACTCCAAATTTAACTAATTGTGCGTGAGTAATAGTGGATACTCCTAATAGTAATGAGGCGATTAAAATGGTTTTTTTCATGATGTTTATTTTTGAAGGTTTATTGAGTGCAATTTAAAACTCTTTATAGTGAACTTTGTTGTAATTTAATGAATTTATTTTATATAATATCCATTTATATAATCGACGAGTTTTTTTTGTTTTTAATAGTGAAGCATATTTAGTGCTGTTGTTAATAAGTCTGTTGACAATTGATTTTTAAGTATATTTATGATAATATGATAATTTTTTATATTTGATTATATTAATTTAAAAATTATTTAACATGAAAAAAATTATTTTAACAACTGTATCAATTTTTGCGTTCGGTTTTGCAAATGCACAAGAAGGAAATTTTAAGGTTGGAGCTCATTTGGGATTACCTATTGGTGACCTTAAGGACTCACATTCTTTGAATATTGGAGCTGATGTTGCTTATGTTTGGGGTATCTCAGATAAATTTGAAGCTGGTATTGCGTCTGGTTATTCTACCTATTTAGGGAAAACAATTGATATCCCAGGTGGAAGTTATAAAGTTGAAAGTATTGGTTTTATTCCAGTTGCAGCTACAGCAAAATACAATATTGCAACGGATTGGTTTTTAGGAGCTGATTTAGGATATGCAATTGCAACTAGTAAGGATGGTAAAGGAGGACTTTTGTACCAACCAAAATTTGGATATAACGGTGATACTTTTGAAGTATATGCAGGTTACAAAGGAATTTCTGTTGAAAATGGTTCAGTTAATTCTGTTAATTTAGGGGTTAACTTTAAATTATAAAATTTTTAAAACAAATAGGAAAGAGGTTATTTCACTGCTGTGAAGTAGCCTCTTTTTTATTGGAACTTTTATTATTATGTACATTAACTACATTCAATTGTTAATGTTTAGTTTTAGTTTGTTTTATTTAATGCTAGTTTTTAATATTTTGTAAGTTTTTTATTTCTTTACAGAAAAAAACATTACTTTTTTATTTTTTTAAATAGATTGATTTTTAGTATTTTATGTTTTTTAGCCATGTTTTTTATGTTAAAAAACAATCTCCTTTTACATGTAGTGTTATTTTTATTGAAGAATATTTTTACATTTGTTTCTTCAAACAAAAAAAAAGAAAATTTATGAAAAAAATTATTTTTACTGTAGCAGCTATTTTTGCTTTTGGAGCAATGAATGCACAAGATTTAAAATCTAAAAGAGGAGAAAACTTTTTACCAGAAGCTGGTGACTGGGCTATTAGCTTTAATGCTGATGGGATTTTTAGCTATGTTGGAAACTCTTTCAATGGTAGTGCTGGAAACGGTGCACCGTCAGTTGGTTTTGTTAAAGCTAATAGTTTTGTTGGAAAAAAATTCTTAACAGATAAGGAAGCATTAAGAGTTGTTGCTAATCTTGGTTTTGGATCAAATAATGAGACTGAAGTTGTAGGGGCAAATAATGTAGAAACTAAAACAACAGGTTTTGATTTAACAGCTGGTTTAGGTAAAGAATGGAGAAGAGGTAACACAAGGTTACAAGGTTTTTATGGTGCTGATGCATTAGTTACAATTAGCTCTAAAACAACTGATGCTACTACAACTGCTACTACAACTGGAACATTTGTTTCTAGTACAGAAGTTAAAGATGGTTTTGGATTAGGTTTAGGAGTTCAAGGATTTTTAGGAGCTGAATATTTTATTTTCCCTAAATTTGCTATTGGAGCACAATATACTTACAGAGTAGGTGTTGATTTGAAAGGTAAAAGCGAAACTACATCTCAAGTAGGAACGGCACCAGCTGTAACTACTGAAGGTGGTAAAAGTACAAATTTCGGAATCGGGAATGTTGGGATTACTTCAATCAATCTTACTTTGCATTTCTAGTATAAAAAATGTTATTTTATTAAAACCTCTCAATTCGAGAGGTTTTTTTTGTTTTTGGTCAGACTGAATTAAGAGTTATTTTTTTTTGATAAAATAAGTCTGTATGTTTATCAAAAATTATACTATTGATTATGAAGAAAATTATTTTGCCATTGTTCATTCTTGTTTTTACAATTTCTCATGCCCAGGATCTTAAATTTGGTATTAAGGCAGGTCTCAATACGTCTTTTTCTAGTAATGATGTAAAATCAAAGATTGGTTATCAATTTGGAGGTTTTTTAGAAACTAAAATAAATGACAAATTTTCAATTGAAAATGAAGTGATGTATCGCATTCAAGAAGTGAAAAAAGATAATATTCAATTAGAATATGGAGGCGTTAATTTTACGGGCGAAGGACAAGTTAAATTGTCCTACCTTTATTTCCCTGTCCTTTTGAAATATTATGCAACCAAAAATACTTTTATAAAGGCTGGGCCTCAAGTAGCAATTTTACTGAATGCTAATGCTAAAGGAGAAGTGTTAGGTAGTACTGTTGAAAGAGAGGTCAAACAAGAGTTTGAAAACTTGGATTTTGGTTTAGATTTTGGAGCAGGTTATGAATTTAAAAATGCTATTGCCATAGAAATTCGATATTATGTGGGGCTTACTAAAATGACTCATTCGGATTATGTTTCGGATTTTTACAATCGCAACAGTCTTTTGTCTTTAATGGTGGGGTATACTTTTAATTGATTTTATATCATTTATTTGTCCTTAAATCCTTTTCTTTGTGGGTATGAGTTGGACAACTTTTATTAAAAATTTTCAGTCGTACCTTAAAATCGAAAGAGGATTATCTAAGAATACCGTAGATAATTATTCTTTTGATATTGAACGTTTGTGTCAGTATCTTCAAGAGAACAATATTAATATCTCTCCTTTGAAAATAAATGAAGAGATCCTTCAGCAGTTTATTTACGCTGTTTCTTCTCAGGTAAACGCTCGTTCTCAAGCTAGAATTATTTCAGGTTTGAAGAGTTTTTTTAGTTATTTGATATTTGAAGATTACCGAACAGATAATCCTTTAGAGTTAATTGAAAGTCCTAAGATAGGCAGGAAACTCCCGGATACTTTATCATTGGACGAAATTGACGCACTTATTAGTGCCATTGATTTATCCTCAAATGAAGGAGAGCGCAATCGTGCTATACTTGAAATGTTGTATGGTTGTGGTTTGCGAGTTTCTGAATTAGTTTCGTTAAAAATATCTGATTTGTTCTTTGATGAAGGATTTGTAAAAATTACGGGTAAGGGTAATAAGCAACGCTTTGTTCCTATTGGTGATTTGTCTCAAAAATACATTGCAATTTATAGAGAAACGGTTCGTACGCATCTTGCTATTAAAAAAGGATGTGAGGATACGCTATTTTTGAATAGAAGGGGCAATCAGTTAACGAGAGCCATGATTTTTACTATTATAAAAAAACTGGCAGTCGAAATTGGTTTAAATAAAAAAATAAGTCCCCATACTTTTCGCCATTCGTTTGCAACGCATTTACTCGAAAATGGCGCCGACTTGCGTTCTATTCAATTAATGTTAGGACATGAGTCCATTACAACTACTGAGGTATATTTACATCTTGATAGGAAATTTTTGGCTGAGGTTGTCAATACGTATCACCCTAGAAAATCATTTTAGTTAAAAGCAGGGAGTTAGAATTTAGAAGTTTGTCTTTCGACTTCCAATAAAAAAAATCCAAATCCTAATAAACAAATTAGAACTTGGATTTTAAATATTTTAAATTTAGTTTTTACTTCGCAATATTCACTGCTCTGGTTTCTCTAATTACGGTTACTTTAACTTGACCTGGATAAGTCATTTCAGTTTGGATTTTTTGAGATATTTCAAAAGATAAAGTTGCTGCATTATCGTCAGAGACTTTTTCACTCTCTACAATTACACGAAGTTCTCTACCTGCTTGAATAGCGTATGCGTTTTTAACACCGCTAAAACCAAAAGCAACTTCTTCAAGATCTTTCAAACGTTGGATGTAAGAATCTAAAACTTGTCTTCTTGCACCTGGTCTTGCACCAGAGATTGCATCGCAAACTTGAATAATAGGAGATAATAATGATTTCATCTCAATTTCATCGTGGTGAGCACCAATAGCGTTACAAACTTCTTCTTTTTCACCATATTTTTCCGCCCACTGCATTCCTAATAAAGCATGAGGTAAGTCGCTTTCTGTATCTGGAACTTTACCAATATCATGAAGTAAACCAGCTCTTTTAGCTAATTTTACATTCAATCCTAGTTCTGCGGCCATTATTCCACAAAGTTTAGATACTTCGCGAGAGTGTTGTAGTAAGTTTTGTCCGTAAGAAGAACGGTATTTCATACGTCCAACTACTTTGATTAATTCTGGGTGTAAACCATGAATTCCTAAGTCGATAACGGTACGTTTTCCAACTTCAATAATTTCATCGTCAATTTGTTTTGCTGTTTTAGCAACAACTTCTTCGATACGCGCTGGGTGAATACGACCATCAGTAACTAATTTGTGTAGTGCTAAACGAGCAATTTCTCTTCGAACAGGATCAAAACATGAAAGGATAATTGCTTCAGGTGTATCATCAACAATGATTTCCACTCCTGTAGCTGCTTCAATAGCTCTAATATTACGTCCTTCACGACCAATAATGCGTCCTTTTACATCGTCAGATTCAATGTTGAATACAGATACACAGTTTTCAACAGCTTCTTCTGTACCAACTCTTTGAATCGTATTGATAATGATTTTTTTAGCTTCTTGTTGCGCTGTAAGTTTAGCTTCTTCAATAGTATCTTGGATATGAGACATTGCTGATGTTTTGGCCTCTGCTTTCAATCCTTCTATTAATTGATTTTTAGCTTCTTCTGTAGATAGTCCAGAAATAACTTCTAATTGTTGTAGTTGACTTTTGTGTAATTTGTCAACTTCAGCTTGTTTTTTTTCTAAAGTTTCAATTTTAGTACTAATTTCAGCTGTTTTATTTTCAAAATCGTCATTAATTTTTTTTGCTTTCGAAAGTTCGTTAGAAATTTGAGATTCTTTGTCTCTCGTTCTTTTTTCAACTTCGGCAACCTTTTTATCTCTAGCTAGAATTACTTGTTCATGCTCTGATTTTAATTCAATAAATTTTTCTTTTGCTTGAAGAATTTTATCTTTTTTTATGTTTTCTGCTTCAAGATTAGCGTCTTTTAGTATAGAAGTTGCCTCTTTTTTAGCATTTTTGATTAAATTAGAAATATTGCTTTTTTCTATGATTTTTGCGATGCTGAAACCACCTGCGATTCCTATTATCCCTGAAATGACGATTGTTACTATGTCCATGTTTGTTTAAAATTTATATATAAAAAAAGCCTACATTAATTGCTTGAATAAACTCGAAAAGACAAGTTTTGAGCTAACTCGTTGTTCAAGCTTCCAAACTGAATTGGCTTGCTATAGTAACGATGATTCGCTCATTCTAATTTGTTAGTGTTGAGTTTACCAAATGTGAACTAATGTAGGCAGTATCTTAGTTTCTGTAAAGAACGTTTAATTGTCGAGATATTGATCTAACAATGCATTGATTTTTTTAATTCGTTCAATAGTTTCTTCACCATTAATCGTATTATCAATTTGTTTCTGTTCTACTTGAGAGGCAAATTGTAAGGCACACATGGCCAAAACGTCTTGCTTATCACGAACAGCATAATTTTCTTCAAATTGCTTAATCATCACATCAATTTTCTTGGAAGCACTTCTAAGTCCTTCTTCTTGCGGGAGTTCAACCGTTAAAGGGTAAACTCGATCTGCTATTGATATTTTTATTTTAAGCTTATCGTCCATATTTATTATTAATCTGATAGCTGTGCTATGCAATAATCAATTTCCCGAATCAATGAATTTATTTTAAGCTTTGTATCTCTTTTATTTTCGTCACTGCCTAGTAATGAGTTGGCTAGTTTTAGTGTTTCATATTGTGCTTTTAAAGCTTCAATCTCAGTAGATTGATGTTCTATGGTTTGTGCAGATTTTGTTAATTCGATCTTTAATTCTTGAGAATTTTTCTCTAAATTTTGTATTTTTAGAATCAGTTTTCCAACTTTATTTTCAAGAGTATCAATTATTTCTACAATTACACTCATTCTATTTCCTAATTCATTACTTAATATTACAAATTTAGTATTACTTTTTATTATTGCAATATTTTATGGGTTTTTTTATTATAAAAATATCAAATTGTAGTTAAGTAGTTGGTTATGATTTATAAAAGAAAATTATAACACTAAATTATTTAATGTTACGTTTTTGTAATTCAAGATTTAAAATTTTTTATAATGCAATACAAATTACTTTTTTATCTTAGCAAAAATGTAAAGAATGAGATTTTATAGTTTATTGTTACTGTTTTCAACGGTTATTTTGGCTCAGACAAATTACCCGAAAGATTATTTCGGAGTGCCTTTGGATATCCCCATGTTGGTATCAGGTAATTTTGCTGAACTGAGACCCAATCATTTTCATGCTGGTTTTGATTTGAAAACATTAGGAAAAGAAGGAGCGGAAGTGCATGCAGTTGCTGACGGCTACGTTTCTAGAATTAAAATTTCACCTTTTGGCAATGGTAATGCTGTTTATATTAACCATCCTAATGGGTATACATCGGTTTATTGTCATTTACAACAAGCAGTAGGGGATATTGGTGACTATATTAAAAAAACACAATACAAAGAAAAGTCTTTTGAAATTGAAGTATTTTTAAAACCAAGTGATTTAGTGGTTACTAAAGGACAATTGATTGCTCTATCTGGTAATTCAGGTTCTTCCGAAGGGCCTCATTTACATTTTGAATTTCGCGATACAAAGTCTGAAAAAATCATCAACCCATTGCTTTTTGGTTATGATAAATATTTTAAGGATACAAAAAAACCGTCTCTTTCAGCAGTATACGTTTATCCGTTGGATGAGAAAACGGTTGTAAATCAATCCAAACGTCCTCTTTTACTAAATTTATCATTACAAAAGGATGGAACTTATTTAGCAAATAGAGTATTGGCTAATGGTAAAATAGGTTTTGGAATCACCGCCATTGATTATGATACTAATTCAAATAGTACAAATGGTGTCTATAAAGTGCAGTCTTATTTGAATGGAAAAGAAAGTTTCGGGTATCAAATGGACACTTATTCTTTTGATGAAATGCGGTATATAAATGCTTTAGTTGATTATTCTAAATACAGAAAAACGGGGCAACGCGTTCAAAAGTTATTTATGACGACACCTTATGCGTTAAGCATTTTGAAAACAGATGCAGCTAATGGAGTAATTACAGTAGTTCCTAATTTGAGTTCTGTATATCGCATCGAGATTGCTGATTTTTTTGGAAACACCACGATTGTGAATGTTCCGATAGGGTACGATGCTTCTACTCCAATTGTTGAAAAGGAAACGGTAAATTCTAATTATTATGTAAAAACCAATCGTGAGAATAATTTTGCTAAAAATAATTGGTCTGTGTTTTTTCCTGCTGGGACTTTTTATGAGAATTTTAATATCAATTTTGATGTACGAAATGATAGCTTATATCTTCATGATGGATATACACCAGTCCATTCGAGTTTTACGATTACGGTTGAAGATTTTAAATATACAGAAGAGCAACGGGATAAAGTATATATAGCTGATGTAGATTCAAAAGGACGCTTGGGGTATAATTATACAACAAGAAAAGGAAACGTTTTTACAACAAAAGTTAAATCTTTAGGAAAATATACTTTAGCTAGAGATACTACTAATCCTTCTATTTCGATTGTAAGTTCTATTGAGGGAAAATGGTTAAGTACCCAAAAAACAGTACAGTTGTCAATTAGCGATAGTGGTTCTGGAATTAAGTCCTATAATGGTTACTTGAATGGTAATTGGGTCCTGTTTGAATATGATTATAAAACTCGAAGAATTACTCATACCTTTAGTGATGGTGTAGTTGCCGAAGGAGCTAATGAATTAAAAGTTGTTGTGATGGATGAAGTAGGAAATTCAACTACCTTTGAAACGCATTTTTATAGAAGTCAAAAATAAAATTCTCACAATTTTGAATATTACTAAAATTTTCTTTGTTTTTATTGCTTTAGGACTAGGTTTCTCCTCTTTTGGACAAACTGCAGTTGTAAAAGGAATTGTTCTGAATAATAACAATCAGCCGGTTGTTAATGTCAATGTCACTTCGATGAATGCTAATACCTACTCGAATAACGATGGTTTTTATTCATTAAAAATACCAACGAATCAAAAAGTTACTATAGAGTTTTCTCATATTTCTTTAAAAAGAGTATCCGTAACCCTTAGTTTAAAAGCTGACGAAGAATATGAGTTTAATGTTGTAATGAATGACCAGCAGGAACAAATGGGAGAAATCATTATTACTAATTCAAACAGAAGACGGGTACAAGGGGTCACTTCGATAGAGCCTGAACTGATTCGGAAAATGGCTGGAGCCAATGCGGGTATCGAAAATATTTTGAAAACGTTACCAGGAGTTAATTCAAATAATGAACTGAGTACGCAATATGCAGTACGAGGTGGAAATTATGACGAAAACTTAGTTTATGTTAACGAAATTGAAGTATATCGTCCTTTTTTGATTCGTTCAGGGCAACAAGAAGGATTGAGTTTTACCAATACAGATTTGGTTCAAAATGTCGATTTTTCCGCTGGAGGATTTCAAGCTAAATTTGGTGATAAATTATCTTCTGTTTTAGATATTACCTATAGAACACCAACACATTTTGCAGGAACTTTTGAAGCTAGTTTTTTAGGAGGAAGTATGTCCTTAGATGTTATTTCTAAAAATAAAAAATGGACAGCAGTTACAGGTGTTCGTTATAGAAACAACAGTTTGTTAGTCAATAGCCAAGATACTGAAACGAATTATACCCCCTCTTTTGTCGATGCACAAACCAATGTGAATTATAATGCTTCGAATAAATGGAATTTTAACTTCTTGGGAAATATTTCTCAAAATAAATACAACTACCAACCTTTATCCCGACAAACAAAATTTGGGACCATTGACAAACCAATGGCATTAACCGTATATTATGAAGGTCAAGAAAAAGATAAATACGAAACGTATTTTGGTGCTCTCAAAACCACCTACAAAGCAAGTGACACGTTTACGATGAAATTTATTGGTTCTCTTTTTCATACTACTGAGCAAGAGCATTTTGATATTTTAGCCCAATACCGTTTGAGTGATGTAGATGCTGAAATTGGTTCAAACGCTTCTGAAAATGTTAGTTTCACTAAAGGTATAGGTTCGCAATTGAATCATGCTCGTAATGATTTGGATGCTTTGATTATCAATGCAGAAATAAAAGGATTTCACGATTGGAAGCAAAACTTAGTGGAATGGGGTGCAAAATTTACCCGAGAATCTATTCGTGATCGCGTAGTGGAGTGGGAGGTAATTGATTCAGCTGGATTTTCGATCAATCCGCCTAAAGATTTTGTCCTTAATAATCAACCAGAAACGGCGTATACAGGACCGTTATTGCCTTATCGAAATATTCGTACTCAAAATATTAATGCGATTAATCGTTTTTCAGGATACCTTCAATGGAGTCGTAAAGATAAAATAGGAGATATAGATGTTTGGTATAATGCTGGAGTACGTGCTCATAATTGGGCTGTTTCAGGAACAAATGCTAACGGAGATTCGCAAACAACAATTAGCCCTAGAGCACAATTTGCTATTAAACCTAATTGGGAAAAAGATATGATGTTCCGGATTTCTGGTGGAATTTATTATCAACCTCCCTTTTACCGGGAATTGCGTGATTCATTAGGAGTAGTACAGCCAAAAGTCAAAGCGCAAAAATCTGTTCATTTGGTTTTTAGTAATGACTATAGTTTCAAGATGTGGGGACGTCCTTTTAAATTAATTTCTGAATTGTATTATAAATCTTTGACGGATGTAAATACCTATACAATAGATAATGTCCGAATTCGATATGTAGCAAATAATAACGCTATTGCTTACGCACAAGGTTTGGATGTGCGATTGAATGGAGAATTTGTTCCAGGAACAGAGTCCTGGTTGAGTTTTGGTTATTTAAAAACAGAAGAAAATAGCGATGATAAAGGATATATTGCAAGGCCGACAGATCAAAGGTTAAAGTTCGCTGCTTTATTCCAAGATTATATGCCAAATATTCCTTCTGTAAAATTGTATTTGAATTTAGTTTACAATACAGGTTTGCCTGGAGGTTCGCCCTCTTATGTTGATCCGTATAAGTATCAAAATAGATTAAACGATTACCGTAGAGTTGATGTTGGTTTTTATAAGGTTTTTATTGATGAGACTAGAGCTAAACCAAAAAATAGGATGTTTAGAAATTTTAAAGAATTATCTCTAGGATTTGAAATATTTAATCTTTTCAACAATCAAAATGCCATTACTAATACTTGGGTAAGGGATGTTTATACTAAAGCGGAATATGGTATTCCAAATTATATGACCACTCGTGTGTTTAATATTAAGTTAATAGCGAAGTTATAGTGGTTTTTTAGTCAGTTAAAATAGGTAAGAAATGCCAAAGCATTTTTTAAATTCATTACATTTGGTTTTGTTTTAATATTTATAGGTTATGAAAAATTTAAAGATAGTGTTTTTGTTTGTTTCGGTTTTGATTCTTGTCAGTTGTAAAGAAGAAGTTGAAAAACCCAAAGTGATTTATGATGGAGCAAGTAAAGAGAAAACTTTCGCAAAAATTGATTCTACTCAAATAGCTATTGCTGATTTACCTATTCAAATAGAAGGGACTGATTATTTAATTCACCCGGTTGGGGATTTAAGAGTGTATGAAAGAGGGACTAAGTCTCGTTACGGTTCATCTAGCGTGATAGATTTAAGTTTTACTATTTCGAATTATAGTGAAAACGAAATTACAGGTTATTTACAAAATTTAAAATTCCAAAAAGTAAATTCAGACTCTATAAAACCATTGACTGATAAACAAGTATTGATTCAAACAGCAAGTTATTTAAAAGGAATAGCTGATAAAACGAGAAAGAAAATAATGGTTTATACCTTGTTTGATATCGACTCCAATAGAGATGGGAAATTAGATACAAGTGATATTAAAAGTTTGTATTTGAGTGATATTAGCGGAGATAATTTCACTAAAATTTCTATAAACTTCCAAGAGTTAATTGATTGGAGTTTGATTGAATCTCAAAATCGTTTGTACTTTAGAACAGTAGAAGATACCAATAAAAACGGACAGTTTGATAAAAATGATGTTGTTCATTACAATTATATTGATCTGTCTAATAATGATTGGAAAGTAGCTAGTTATGAACCTATTTAAATTATTGAATTTATAATTACTACTCATGAATACCTTTTAGTTATCGTAAATAAAATAATAAAAAAATCTGTTTAGCAAAGAAAGAATGTTAACCAAATTTTTTAAATTACTTAGAGCTAGATTATAAAATTTGTACCTAACTTATTTTGGCTGTGATCAGTGCTTTTAATCATACTTTGTCTAGTGTCTCACTACTCTATAAATGAATGCGCCAATGGTCATTGATAGCCATTAAATAATTTTCTTCGTCTCAAGTTATTTTCCTAAAATTTCCAGACTAGGAATAGTTGCAAGGAGATAATGTTTTAGTCTTTGGAGCATTTTCCAGCTATCATTCCAATCTTTTTTATCTTGCGAAAAAACAAGATAAAAAAGGATTTTCCCTTCTATCTGGGCTAGAATAGTTGTTTGTGAAATCAGCATTCCGTAAATCATACAAATTCTATAAAATAACAAAAAAAGCAACAAAATTTTAGGGTAAAAGCATGAGTTATTATAGCCTCAGATTTGCTAATTTTTAAATTTATCTTGATTGTAAATAGACCTCCTAAGTGGTATTATCCTACATTTATTTGCTACTACTAATAAAATATAAGTTAGGAAAAAAAATAAGCAAATTAGTAGTGATTATTTACCTCATGCGTTTTCCATGCCAACTTTATTGTTTTTAATTTCCGCATCAAGATCAGTAAAAGGGTAATGGTTTTATTTTTTTATTCTTTTTATTTATCAATTTTCTTTGTGCTCCAGAAAAGAATTCGGTAGTGGGACGAATAGCAGGAATAAGGCACTAAAAAAGCCAAGTCTTAGTGTGAAACCTTTAAAATAAAAACACAATTGGGGGATGGAATTTGTTTATTATGCTTAATTTTACAACAATGAAAATGCTTAACATCTTATTATCTCTTTATTTGGTTGTGCTTTCGTGTTTGCCTTGTGCGGACATGAAGGTGGATAGTTTGGCGCATCAAAGTGTAATTGAGAATGCAAATGATGCAGGACATGCACACGATACAGATAATGATTTATGTTCGCCTTTTTGTATTTGTAGTTGTTGCGGTTTTCATACATTAACATTTACGGCGACTGTGCCAATACTTGTTGCAGTGACTTATGAAGAGATACAATCTTCAAATTCCTTCTATACTTCAATTGCCAACTCTAATTTCTTTGGAAGTATTTGGCAACCCCCACAAATAGCGTAATAAATCCCTCTCAAAATTAAGATGATTGAACATTTTTGATCAACGAATTTTGATTTTAGATGTAAAATCTGAAATCAAAATTCGCTCTCTATTATTCGAAAATCTGTTTAATTTACTTTGTGTAAGGGGATAAAGTCATGTGGTTTCCACAACGATAGCAAACGCTTGTTTGCTGATTTTCTAATTCATGATATTCAAAAATGTTAGATAAAATAATACAATTCAGTATAAAGAATAAATTTATTATACTGCTTTTTACCCTTGTACTTATTGCCATGGGGAGTTATTCACTCAGTCAATTACCCATCGATGCTTTGCCAGATGTTACTAACAATCAAGTGCAAATTATTACCACGGCTCCCACATTGGCGAGTCAGGAAGTAGAGCAATTAATTACGTATCCATTAGAGCAGGAGATAAAAACGATCCCAAAAATAATTGAACTCCGAAGCATCTCTCGTTTTGGACTATCAGTCGTTACGGTAGTTTTCAAAGAGGACGTGGATATTTATTGGGCACGAGAACAAATTTTTCAACGCTTAAAAAAAGCACAAGAAAATATTCCAGCGTATGCAGGCTCGCCAGAATTAGCCCCTATTTCGACAGGTCTTGGTGAAATTTACCAATACGATGTCTATGCGAAAAAAGGCTACGAAGATAAATACGATGCAGTTCAATTGCGTACAATTCAAGATTGGATTATCGTTCCACAATTGCAAGGAACTGAAGGTGTGGCTGAGATTAGTACTTGGGGAGGAAAACTGAAACAATACGAAATTGCAGTAAATCCGAGTACCCTTAATAGTTTAGGAGTAACGATAACCGAGATTTTTGATGCTTTGCAAAAAAACAATCAAAATACAGGTGGTGCCTATATTGAGAAAGATCAATATGCCTATTTCATCCGTGGGGTAGGAATGGCAACAGGGATCAAAGATCTAGAAAATGTAGTGATTAAAAACCGTAATGGTGCTCCAGTTTTAGTTCGTGATGTGGCAAAGGTACAAGAAGGTGTTGCCTTGCGTTACGGAGCTTCCACCAAAGATGGAAAAGGTGAAATCGTTTCAGGATTAGTCTTGATGTTAAAAGGAGAAAACTCGAGTGGGGTAGTTAAAAGAGTCAAAGAAAAAATGGCTCAAATCAACAAAACACTACCTGAAGGCGTCGTTGCCGAAGCATTTATCGACCGAAGTAAATTAGTAGATAACGCCATTGGAACAGTGACTACTAACCTTTTAGAAGGAGCATTAATCGTGATTTTTGTATTGATTTTGTTCCTTGGGAATCTTCGAGCAGGATTGATTGTGGCTTCGGTAATTCCGCTGGCGATGTTGTTTGCGGTGATTTTGATGAATGCTTTTGGTGTGAGTGGGAACTTGATGAGTTTGGGGGCGATTGATTTTGGAATTATTGTCGATGGTGCCGTGATCATCGTTGAAGCTACGATGCATCATTTGCAAAAGCTAAAAAAGAAAAAAGAACTAACCCAAGTCGAAATGGATGCTGAGGTTTATGAATCGGCTTCAAAAATCAGGAATAGCGCAGCTTTTGGTGAAATTATTATTTTGATTGTTTATTTGCCAATTTTGGCCTTAGTGGGAACCGAAGGAAAAATGTTCCGACCGATGGCAATGACGGTAGGTTTTGCGGTTTTAGGTGCTTTTATCTTGTCATTGACCTATGTGCCGATGATGAGTGCGCTCTTTTTATCCAAAAAAACAGAACACAAACCCAATTTTAGTGACCGCATGATGGCCTGGTTGGAGAAATTATACACGCCTTTTTTAGAGAAAGCCTTGCAATTGAAAACGCTGGTTTTGGGAATTGCGTTCGCCCTTTTTGCAATTGCTTTTTTTGTGTTCCAAAATATGGGAGGGGAGTTTATTCCCACCATTGAAGAGGGAGATTTAGCTTTTGAAACTAGAATCATGACAGGAAGTTCTTTGACGGAAATGATTCAAGCAACTACGGCATGTGAGAAAATATTAAAAGCCAAATTTCCTGAAATAAAAACGATTGTAACTAAAATAGGAACAGGAGAAATTCCCACTGATCCTATGCCTATTGAAAATGGAGATCTTGTGATTGTATTGAAAGATAAAAATGAATGGGATAGTAAATATAAAAACTGGGAAGATATTGGGGAAGCTATGAAAGCAGAAATCAATAAAGAGCTTTCCTATGTTTCTATAGAAGTTTCGCAACCCATCCAGATGCGTTTTAACGAATTGATGACGGGAAGTAAAAGCGATATTGCGATTAAAATTTTTGGTGATGACTTAGAAATTTTGGCAACCAAAGCCGATGAATTGATTTCGAAAGTCAAATCTATTGAAGGTGTGGGGGATTTAAAAGCTGAAAAAGTGACGGGTTTACCTCAAATTACCATCAAATACGATTACAATAAAATTGCTTTGTACGGGCTGAATATTGTCGATATTAACCAAGTGATTCGGTCTTCCTTTGCGGGAGATGTGGCGGGTAAAATCTACGATCAAAGCAAGCGTTTTGATATTGTAGTGCGAATGGATCAAACGAATCGTACCGATATTAGTGATGTGAGTAATTTATTTATTCCGTTACCTAGTGGGCAACAAGTACCACTATCACAAGTAGCAACCATCAACTATGAGCAAGGTCCTGTACAAGTGTCTCGTGAAAACGGAAAACGTAGAATAGCTGTAGGATTGAATGTTCGTGGTCGTGATATTAAAAGTGTGGTCGAAGAGATTAAACTAAAATTAGACGGTAAATTCCAACTTCCTGCGGGTTATTATATTACGTATGGAGGACAATTTCAGAGTTTAATCGAAGCAAACAAACGGCTGTCAGTAGCTGTTCCTGTGGCTTTGGGACTGATTCTAGTCTTGTTGTATTTTACTTTTGACAGCATCAAACAATCGTTATTAATTTTTACTGCAATTCCACTATCCGCTATTGGTGGCGTGTATGCATTGTGGTTACGAGGAATGCCATTTAGTATTTCGGCGGGAATTGGATTTATTGCTTTATTTGGAATAGCTGTTTTAAACGGAATCGTACTGATTTCGTATTTCAACCAATTAAAAGCCGAGGGAATTTTGAGTCCGCTAGAACGTATTAGAATAGGAACTAAAACTAGGTTAAGACCCGTTTTGATGACGGCCGCAGTAGCTTCGTTGGGATTCTTACCTATGGCATTGTCCAATAGTGGTGGTGCCGAAGTTCAAAAACCATTGGCGACCGTAGTGATTGGTGGGTTGATGTCAGCGACTTTATTGACTTTGATTGTCTTGCCAATTCTTTATTTATTATTCGAAACATCCAAAAATACCCTTTTTTCAAAAAAAGAAGATACTGTTTTGGACTCCAATAAAAATTTATAAAATGAAAAATACAGATAAAATACAAAGAAATCCGTTCCAATTTTTATTCGGTTTTGTAATCGTGGTATTGGTGAACAGTTTTGCATTTGCTCAAAATAAACAGACCATCACGCTTGAAAATGCGATTCTTTTAGCCAAGAAAAACAATACAGATTTAAAAATTGCTGATACTGAAGTCGACAAACAAAGGCTACTCAAAAAAACAGCTTTTCAAGTTGATCCGTTACAGGTTCAATATCAAGGTGGACAATTTAATAGTGAGTTCTACGACCACAATATTGCAGTACAGCAGTATTTTCCCATTGGTACCATTACAAAAGCCAACCGACAATTGCAAGAAGCTTTAGCTAGTCTAGCCGAACGTAGAAGAGACTTAACGGAATATGAAATGGAGAAGGCCGTGACGTTGTCTTATTATCAATATTTGTACGGCGTTTCAATTCAGCACTTGAACAATGAGCTTCATACTATTTATGCGGAGTTTTTAAAAAATGCCGAACTCCGTTTTAAAACAGGCGAAAGTGGTTCTATTGAAGTAATTAGTGCCAAGGCTAAAGTGAAAGAGATTGAAACTCAAAAAGCACAGTTAGAAAATGATTTGGGAGTCTATCAAAAACAATGGCAGTTTTTCCTTCAAACCGATGAGAATGTGCTTCCAGACACCACTACAGCATTACAATACGAGATTATGACCCACACTAAAGAGAACCGAATCCAAGAATTAGTAAGTAATTATTACGAACAAGAAATATTAGTCTATCAAAAGGAAGCGTCGACGTACAAAGCTATGCGGACGCCTAAAGTGGGATTGGGGTATTTTGCACAAACCATTGATACCAAAACCCTGTTTCAAGGAATTACGGCGGGATTGCAAATTCCAATTTTTGGAGGTGGGAATACCGCCAGAGCAAAGGCTTCTGAGATGAGTGTCATGCAATCGCAATTGGTTTTGGATAAAAACACATTGATGCTAAAATTGCAAAAAGAAATTTTGATAAATGAATTCGAAAAGCAACAAAAAGCAGTGCATTATTATCAAAAAGAAGGCTTGAATTATGCGGATCAAATCATCAGGACAGCACAAAAAAGTTATGCTAATGGCGATATGAGTTACTGGAATTATATCAGTTTTTTGAATCAAGCAATTGATATTAAAAAACAAAATACCGAAGCCTTGAACGCCTATAATCAAAGCGCAATTGCGTTACGATTTCCTTCTTTTACAAATAATTAACCAAATCAAAAATGAAAAATAAACAAATAAATATAGTCTCAAAATATCATTTTACTTTTTCAGTAGCTTTGCTTTTTTGTTGCAGTTTGCTCCTTTTTTCTTGTGGAGAAAAGAAAACGGAAGAACAACATGAAGAAGAGGAAAAATCAGAAACCGAACTGGAATTAACCGCTACCCAATACCAAACCATAGGAATTGAAACAGGAAGTATCGAGATGAAAAACCTCAATACGATCATCAAAGCGAATGGCTATACCGCTGTTCCGCCACAAAATATGGCAAATATTTCAACCTTAATTGGTGGAGTAGTTAAAGATATCTTTGTTCTGGAAGGGACGTATGTGAATAAAGGAAAAACGTTGGCAACTATTCAGAATTTAGATATTACCCAGATTCAAGAAGAGTACAGCTCCGCAATTGCAAATGTGGAATACTTGCAATTAGAATACAACCGCCAAAGAACCTTGAGCGAGGAAAATGTTAATCCGTTAAAGACGTTTCAAGAAGTAAAATCAAAATTAGCAGTGGAAAGAGCGAGAGCCAAAGCTGCCAAAACCAAATTACATGCTTTGAACGTGAGTTTGTCTGGTAACGGTTCTTTGATTCCTATTTTAGCACCTATAAGTGGCTATGTGGGGCATATTAGTATTACCAAAGGGGCTTATGCTGCTACTGGAATTACCCTTTTTGAAGTGGTGGATAATAGTCAAATGCACTTAGATTTGAATGTGTTCGAAAAAGATTTGAGCAAAATTTCTATCGGTCAAGTAGTGGATTTTGTATTAACGAATCAGTCGAACAAGTCTATTAAAGGAACGATTTTCGGGATTAATAAATCCTTTTCTAACCAAAGTAAAACCGTAGCTGTTCATGCCAAAATCAATTCTGCTGATACTAAAGATTTGATTTCAGGTATGTATGTGGCGGCAAATATCAACATTACAAACCAATCAGTTCCTGCTTTGCCAAAAGATGCTATTGTGAGAAATGGCGATAAATATTTCATCTTTTTAATCGATTCCAGTCCTAAAGAAGCTGCGCATAAAGAGGAGGGAGCTGCTTCTCACCATGAGGAAGGCGAAGTCCATTTCAAAGCTATCGAGGTCGTTCCTGGTACCACAGATTTAGGTTATACCGAAGTAAAACTATTAGAAAACATTCCAGCTGATGCTAAAATAGTGATCAAAGGTGCTTTCTATCTTTTGAGTACTGCTAAAGGTGGAGGAGAACATGAACATTAGTTTTTTTTAGGAACGACCGTTCCTACCCTGCTATATTCTGAGGGGTATAAATGCTAGTTCAGAAAGATGCTACTCCCATCGGTACCTATTATCTTTGTTAAAGATTAAAAGTTGTAAAACACTTGTTTTTTAATACATTATAAATTAATAAGTAAAGTGAAATTATCTTTGTATTAGCGTTAAATTGTAATGGGGGTAACTCTTTAGCCCCAGTAGTAGTGAAAAGCCTTTACGATTGAAAACCACTTTTTCTTGTGCTGGCAGAGCGACCAGAGGAAGCTCCTGCCAGTACTTAGAAAAAGGGTTTGAAACCGTGAAGCTTGAAACGGATGATGGGAAATAGCTCCATGAAAAACTTGGAAATTTAAACTTGAAACTTTAAACAAAAAAGTTGTATTTTTGCACTCCAATAAAGGAATATATAATATGTTAGATAGACTTCAAATAGTAAAACAGCGTTTTGATGAGATTTCGGATTTGATTATTCAACCCGATGTGATCATGGATCAAAAACGTTATGTGCAATTGAATCAAGAATATAAAAGTTTAAAAGCACTAGCTGAAAAAAGAGATGAATATGTGCTCTTGATGGCGAATATTGAGGAAGCAAACGAAATTATCTCCGACGGTAGTGATGCAGATATGACCGAAATGGCCAAAATGCAACTCGATGAAGCTAAGAATAGATTACCAGAACTAGAGGATGAAATCAAATTTATGTTGATTCCTAAAGATCCTGAAGATGCTAAAAATGTCATGGTGGAAATTCGTGCCGGAACCGGTGGAGATGAAGCAAGTATTTTTGCAGGTGATTTGTTCCGTATGTATACTAAATATTGTGAAAACCAAGGTTGGAGAACATCAGTAGTAGATATGAATGAAGGAACCTCTGGTGGTTTTAAAGAGGTGATTTTTGAGGTAACTGGTGAGGATGTATATGGAACATTGAA
Source organism: Flavobacterium sp. (assembly GCF_049590715.1). Taxonomy (GTDB): domain Bacteria; phylum Bacteroidota; class Bacteroidia; order Flavobacteriales; family Flavobacteriaceae; genus Flavobacterium. The sequence goes on along the minus strand of NZ_JBAWDL010000252.1, from coordinate 8,083 downwards.
GTTTGAAGCGGGAGTACACCGTGTGCAACGTGTGCCACAAACAGAAACACAAGGACGTGTGCATACATCAGCGGCTACAGTAATGGTGTTGCCAGAAGCGGAAGAATTTGATGTGCAAATTGACATGAATGATGTACGTGTAGATTTCTTTTGTTCGTCAGGACCTGGTGGGCAATCGGTAAATACAACTAAGTCTGCCGTGCGTTTGACACACATTCCTACTGGATTAGTGGCGCAATGTCAAGATCAAAAATCACAACACAAGAATAAAGACAAAGCTTTCATCGTATTGCGTTCTCGTTTATACGAACAAGAATTAGCTAAAAAACAAGCGGAAGATGCTACTAAACGTACGTCACAAGTAAGTTCAGGTGACCGTTCAGCTAAGATTCGTACGTATAATTATGCTCAAGGGCGTGTAACAGATCACCGTGTAGGATTGACGTTATATGATTTGGGAAATATCATGAATGGTGATATTCAAAAAATTGTTGACGAATTACAATTGGTTAATAATACGGAGAAACTAAAAGAAGCAAGCGAGATCTTCTAAGATTTAGTGTAAGAAAATAAAAACAGATGCCATACTATTACAAAATAGTATGGCATTCTTATATAGAACGTAATCGTTAACGTATAAATAATAGGAAAGTATATCTTAAATACTCTTAAAATTTTATTATTTTTGCTAAAAACTTAAAATTAATCAGAGTAGTAATTAATTAGATGTAATATGAAAAAAGGTTTATTAGGAATACTTGTTCTTACAAGTTTCGTTTCGGCAAATGCGCAGTCTTATCAGGGCTTTACTCATGATAATTATGCGGGAGTTCAAGGAGTATTGTTTAACCCTGCATCTATCGTAGATTCTCGTTTCAAAACTGACATCAATTTGGTTTCTATTAGTGCATCAGTGAATAATGATGCTTATGGTGTGAGTATTTCAGATGCATTAAAATCAGATTTTGATTTTGATAAAGAAGGAAAAAAATCGTTTACAAACAATAATAATGCTGTAGTTAATACAGATGTTATGGGGCCGTCATTTATGTTTAATATTGCTCCAAAACATTCATTAGCTATATTTACAAGAGCTAGAGCTTTTGTGAATGTACTTAATATAAACGGAACAGTAATTAATGATCTTACAAAAGAAAATCAGACTACTTTTCCTTCTGCAACATTAGGTAGTCCAAATGCAGTTGGGAATTCTTGGGGAGAGATAGGTCTTTCATATGCTGCTGTATTGTATCAAAGAGGGCAGCACTTTTTAAAAGGAGGTATTACTGCTAAATATTTACAAGGTGTAGCTAATTACCATTTTCAAGGAACAAATGTTTCTGTTGCGTATAATGATTTAGGAAATCCTCTATTAGACAACTATACTACTTCTGGTACAGCGACCTATGGTTCAAGTCAAGATTTTTCTAACGATTCTGAAATTAATTTTGATGCTAAATCTAAAGGTATTGGTTTCGATTTTGGATTGGTTTATGAATGGAGACCTGAATATGATGCTTCAAGAGATGATATCAATTATCTTAAAGAGGTAAATAAATACAAAATTCGTTTTGGTGTTTCGGTTACTGATATAGGATCTATGAAATATGACAAAGGAATTCGTAATGGTTATGATTTAAATAAAACTTTTACTAAAGATGATTTTGATAATGCGAAGAACTTTGATGATTTTATGAAAAAAGAGTTTACTTCAACATTTACTGGTGGAGATGTAAAATCTAATTTGCCAACAGCTTTACATGCTGATGTAGATTGGAATATTCATAATAAATTTTATTTGAACTTAAATGGAGACATTAATGTTGTAGGTAAAGATAAAGTAAGTCAAAATAGTATTTCAAATCGTATTAGCTTAACGCCACGTTTTGAATCAAAATGGTTTAGTTTCAATGTTCCTGTTTCTTACATGGATTATAGCAAACAAGCTCTAGTAGGAGTAGGTTTACGTACAGGTGTTTTCTTTATTGGTTCTGGCTCTGCAATTTCTAATCTTGTTTCCAAAAACTCTAGAGCAGCTGATATTTATTTAGGTTTAAAAATTCCAGTGTATCAAAAACATAAAATTATTGATGCAGATGGTGATGGTGTTTTTGATACTGTTGATGCTTGTCCAGATGTGGCAGGTCCTGTTGAAAATAATGGATGTCCATGGAAAGATACGGATGGAGACACCATTTTAGATAAAGATGATACTTGTCCAAATGTTGCTGGTCCAGTTGAAAACAACGGATGTCCATGGAAAGATACTGATGGAGATTCTATTTTAGATAAAGATGACTCTTGTCCAGACGTAGCTGGTCCAGTTGAAAACAAAGGATGTCCATGGAAAGATACTGATGGAGATGGTGTTCTAGATAAAGACGATAAATGTCCAAATGTAGCTGGAACAGTAGCTAATAAAGGTTGTCCTGAAGTAGTTACGGTGATAACTACTGAAGTGATTAAACACTTGAATGATTTCTCTAAAGAAGTGCTATTTAATACTGGGAAATCAACTATCAAGCAGGAATCTGATGCTAAATTAGATGAAATTGTGAAAGTAATGAATGAGTTTAAAACTGCTAAATTTAAATTAGAAGGATATACAGATAGTACAGGTAGTGTTGCTAAAAATTTGCAACTATCAAAAGAAAGAGCAGCTGCTGTTAAGGATTATTTGATCTCTAAAGGAATTAGTTCTGATAGACTTAGCTCAGAAGGTTATGGAGTTGAAAGACCAATTGCAAGTAATAAAACTGTTGATGGTAGAGCTCAAAACAGAAGAGTTGAAATCCTATTAGTGCAATAATAACATAAGTTAAAATAATTTTATAAAGATGAGCTCGATTGATGTCGGGCTCATTTTTTTTATGACCAATTTGTGAGTTATGGTTCATTTAAAATTACTTGATAAATAGCTATCAACGACTATTGTATAGAAGTGTTGATGGGAATAAAGCATACATAAAAACAAAAATGAGGCTGTAATGCCTCATTTTTGTTTTTAATTATAAAGGAATGGAAGTTCTAGGTTATCTCTTAGTTGCTTTTTTGAGTTCTTCACCACCAGGAATTCTCATTTTATCTGTTAATACTGCTATTTCATTCAAATTGAAATTTCCAGTTAATGACATTAATACCGTTTCGTTATCTCGGCCGTTACCTTCAATAAACATTAGTAATTCCTTGATTTGTGAATCTGCAGTTCCTGATTTTACAACAATTCGAATGTTTTTGCCATTTTCATTTACTTTCATCAACTCTTCTAGGCCAACGGTTTTAATGTATTTGTCAGCAGTTGTTTTCATGTCTAACGCTGCTTTAGCATTAGTTGTAGAATATACTTTAAGGTTGTCTAATTTTTTGATTAGGCTCATGTATTGCTGCATTTCCTTATCTGAAGCATCTACTTTTACTTTACTCATCAAATCAAACATTTTTTTATTTACTACAACAGCAGTAATTCCATCTTGGTCGTTGAATTTGTCTAAAGTATTATTTTGTGCAAAAATTGAAGTTGTGAATGTTATTAGAAATAATAATATAAAGTAGTTTTTCATTTGGTATAGTATTTTTGATCGATGAATATTTTATTTTTTGTTTGTTCGTACTCCTTTATATGCAGTACAGTTTTCATGCCAAGATTCAATTGAATAGATAGTGTTGATAAGGCTTTTTGAGTTTCTTGAAGTGCTTTCTCAGGGCTTTGATATGTTCCCAATTCGTTTTCTGAAGTCTTGTAATGATATAAAATGCATATTCCAACAACTATAATTAGTAGTAAAAGGGAGCTTTTTGTAATTATTAATCTCATGATCATCATCAATTATTTAGGTTCAAAAATTAATTAATTAAAACTAAAGATAGTATTTTTACGTTAATGATCTATATAAAACACCATTATGAAAATCAAATTTAGATTTATACTTTTCCTTATTCTTACAGGTTTTGTTTTTCAAAATTGTGAAGATAATGATGATATTCCTCTTCCGCAATCTCTTCAAGTAAATGATTTTATTTGGAAAGGGCTCAATGTGTATTACTTATGGCAAGCTGATGTGCCTGATTTAGCTGATGATCGCTTTGCTAATCAAGCACAATACGCCAGTTTTTTATCAAATTATACTCCAGAAAATTTATTTGATGCTTTGAGAATTGATAAGAAGATAGATAGATTTAGTTGGATTGTAAGTGATTATACTGTGCTTGAACAAACCTTGCAAGGAACAACAAAAAATAATGGTATTGAGTTTGGACTTAGTCTTAAAAGCATAGGTTCCACAGAAGTAGTAGGTTATGTACGCTACATAATTCCAGATTCTGATGCGGCTGCCAAGGACAAGGATGTTAAACGTGGAGATATTTTTTATGCAGTGGATGGTGTACCTCTTTCTATTACTAATTATACTTCTTTATTATATAGTACTTCTGAAAGTTATAAATTGAGTTTTGCTGATTACAATGGAACTGATTTTGTTCCAAATGGAAAAGTGATTGATTTTACAAAAACAATTTTGAATGAAAATCCTATTTTAATCAATAAAATCATCGAACAGGGAAATCATAAAATAGGTTATTTAATGTATAATGGATTTTATTCTAATTATGACACTCAATTGAATGATGCTTTTAGTGATTTGAAAGGGGTAACAGATTTTGTTTTAGATTTGCGTTATAATGGAGGTGGATCCGTATTAACAGCTACAAGATTGGCAAGTATGATTACGGGACAATTTACGAATCAAATTTTTACTAAGTTGACGTACAATTGTAAAAAGAGTGGTAATAATGTTGATTATTTATTTCCTGATAAAATTGGATCTGCAACAATTAATAGTTTGAATATATCTAAAATTTATATTCTGACAACCAAGAGTACTGCTTCGGCAAGCGAATTAATTATTAATGGTTTAGCTCCGTATATCAATGTTGTTCAAATAGGAGACGTAACTTATGGTAAAAATGTGGCTTCAGTTACTTTATATGATTCGGCCAATTTTAGATCCAATAATAGGAATCCAAATCATAAATATGCTATGCAACCTATAGTGGCTAAATCAGTCAATAAAAATGGTTTTGGAGAGTATGAAACAGGGTTGGTTCCTTCTTATAATTTAAAAGAGTCATTCCTTCGTTTTGGAGTATTAGGTGAAGCCTCCGAGCCATTACTAAGTATTGCAATTGAGAAAATTACTGGTGCCAATAAAATGGTAAAACTAAACCTATCGAATCAAGCTGTTGAACTTATAAATGATTCTAAAACTTTAAATGGAAGAAATGAAATGCATATAGAATAAACGTTTTAATTTCTTAAATCATAAAAAAAAAAGACCTCGTTCTGAATTTCAAAACGAGGTTTTTTTGTTTTTATAGCTTTTCTCAGTTTCTTATGAAGTTAAAATAGCAAGATTACCTATTGCTAATTAACTTTTTTTAAAGTTTTTTTTAAAGCAAGGAAGCCAATGGTACCTGCTGCAAGTGAGGATAATAATATTACAAATTTGGCATTATTAATAATCTCTTGATTATCAAAAGCAAGTAAAGTAATGAAGATTGACATTGTAAATCCAATTCCTCCTAAAAAGCCCACAGAGATAATTGTTTTCCAGTTTAAGTCAGCTGGAAGTTTGCAAAAACCTATTGAAACGGCTAGAAAACTAAAAAGTGCAATTCCTATTGGCTTCCCTAAAATAAGACCTACAGCAATTCCTATGCTATAATGTTGTTCTAATGTTTCTCCAATATTAGAACTTAAAACAATTGCTGTATTTGCTAGTGCAAAAAGAGGAAGAATGATAAAACCAACAGGTTTGTGTAAAAAGTGTTGTAATTGATAAGAGATTGATTTTTTCTCTCCTCCTTCAAAAGGAATAACAAAAGCCAATAGTACTCCTGTAATTGTAGCATGAATTCCTGAGTTCAACATGAAGTACCACATGATAACTCCACCAATTAAATAAGGCCATAATTTTACAACCTTCATTCTGTTCATGATAAACATGACTAGAAGTATACCTAAAGCTGAAAGTAAATTAGTCCAAAACAACGTTTTAGTATAAAAAGCGGCTATCACTAAAATAGCACCTAAGTCATCAATTACTGCCAATGCAGTAAGGAATATTTTGAGCGATAAAGGAACTCTATTTCCTAATAAAGAAAGAACTCCTAAAGCAAAGGCAATATCGGTGGCCATAGGAATTCCTGCTCCTGATCGAGTAAAATCCGCTTGATTTAATAATAAATATAATCCTGCTGGGACTAACATTCCTCCTAAAGCTGCAAAAATAGGAAGTAAGGCATCCTTTATGTTAGATAATTCTCCTATGTATATTTCTCTTTCTAGTTCTAGACCTATTAATAAAAAGAAGATAGCCATCAAGCCATCATTAATCCAATATTCTAATGATTGTCCACCTATAGGAGTTAACCACATATGATGGTATTGTGATCCAAAAATAGAATTGGCTAAAACTAATGAAACGATTGTGCAAGCAATTAATACCAGTCCACTTGACTTTTCATTGTCAAAAAATTCTGTAAAGAGATCTGATTTATAGATTTTTATTAATTTTTTTTTCATAGAAGCTTAATTTCTTAAATACAGTTTAAAAGTAAACAGTATCTTTTTTAATTTTTTTTCAAAAATACCGAATTTACTATTAATTCCATAACTAAATTGGACTATATTAACTTGAATTTATGGATTAGTTTAGGTTTATGTAAAAAAAACGTTATTTTGGAATATGATATAAAACATTTTTGATTAGATGGTTTTTTTAAAGTGATGTATTACTAGTGAATTGTGTTTTTTAAAGATTTTAATTTTTCTGTTCAATAAAATCTAAATCAGTATGGAAGGTTTCTTTAAGTTTCCAAAGTGCTAGAATTGCTATTGCAGAAAGTAGGCAACCTACTACCATCCCTGCTTTTAAGATATCGCCATTTAATAAATCGTCTCTAAAAAACGTATAGGTTAAAATGATAAGAGGTAATAGTCCTCTAACAAAATTAGGAACTGTTGTGGTAACGGTTGCTCTAATATTAGTTCCAAATTGCTCTGCTGCAATAGTAATAAATAACACCCAATAGCCTACTGAGAATCCCATGGCAAGACAAATAAAATAAAAAGCTTGTACTGATATTCCAAAAGAGTTTAGAAATATAAACACCATGGCTAGATTGAGTACTAAAAATAAATACATTATTTTTTTACGACTTTTAAACCACTGACTCAATAAACCACTCGCAATATCACCAAATACTAATCCTGAATAACACCAAGCAATCGCTTGACCTGCTGAAATTGTATCTGCTCCTTCGACGTTTAATGCTTTTGCAAATTCAGGTGAGAAAGTAATCAAAACTCCTACTAAAAACCAAATAGGAATCCCAATAAGAATACATTGTAAATATTTAAAAAATCGGTTTTTATTGGAAAACAAGGAAAGAAAATCTCCTTTTTTTTCATTGCTTTCGGCTACTTTTTGAAAAATTCCAGATTCGCTTATTTTAATTCTCATAAACAATAATAGTACACCAAGGATTCCTCCTGCATAATAACACAAACGCCAATCTTGGAATATTTGATAAACTAAGAACGCAGCAATTGCTCCTGAAACTCCAATAGAAGCTACAATCATCGTTCCATATCCTCGTTTTTCTTTAGGTAAACTTTCGGTTACCAATGTGATTCCTGCACCTAATTCACCAGCAAGTCCAATTCCGGCAATCAAACGCCAAAAAGCATAGCCGTCAACAGTAGTTACCATTCCATTAGCAATATTCGCTATAGAATAAATTAAAATGGAACCAAAAAGCACTGATATCCGCCCTTTTTTATCTCCTAAAATTCCCCACAATATTCCTCCAAAGAGCATTCCGCCCATTTGCATACTAATAAGGTATTCCCCTTGGTTCCGAATTGCATCTCCTACAACTCCTAAATCTTTAAGGCTGTCAGTTCTTACAATTCCAAATAATAGTAAATCATAGATATCTACAAAATAACCCAAAGCAGCTACAATTACGGCAGCATTAAATATTGAATTGGGTTTTGTTTCTAGCGAAGTGTTTATGGTCATTG
>NZ_JBAWDL010000251.1:0-8630 GCF_049590715.1 Flavobacterium sp. | reverse complement strand
TCGGCACCATTTAATAGAACGATGATCGTTCCTTTTTCATCTACTACATACCAAGTCCCTCCTGCTTTAGGATCTTTAGGATAAATAACATTTTTATTATTTACCGTATAATTCTTTGGATGAATAGCATTTAACCGAACAACACTCTCGTCACGATTAGATGTAATAATTACTTTCTCCCCTATTTTTACAAAACTTACTGTGCACATTGTTGTCTGTATTCAATTGTTGAACGAGCCACACCAAAATCATCATTTAATATAATAGTACCATTATGTAAAACCCCCACTTTTATCAAAGCTTGATGATGAATACAATGTTCTAAATTGTACAATAACTCTCTAAAATAATTTGTTTCTATTCGTAATTCCTCGCCATCAACAATTTGTTGCAATTCCATTTTTTTGTTTTCTCTATCTAATGAATTCTCAATAAATTCAATTTGATGAATCCCAAATGCTGTATCCGTTTGAATTTGATGGTTTCGTTCTCTTTTATCATAGTTTACAATACCAGAATCATAATTCAATAGCAAACATTGAAACATTTCAATAACATGTCTTGTATGTTCTCCAATAGTTGAATTACTAAGAGAAACACAAGGGTTTGAATATTCTGAATTTGACAATTGCTGGAGCAAACACTTCAATTCGTTCAAGCTATTATTTATAGTAGGTAATAACATAGTTACAGTAATTTTAGTATTCTATTTTTATTTTGACAAACCAAAATGACACAACAAAAAAATGCAATTAAAGCTAAGCTAAAAAGCAAACCACCATCATTTTGCACCTCAATTCCAAGCACAAACAAATGGGATAAAATAGCCCCAATCAATACGCTACAACCTAACAACGCACCAATATAGGTAGTACTTGGAATTAAAATTAGAATCGAAGAAATCAACTCCAAAATCCCTGTTCCTAATCTACCATAAGGCTCTAACCCTAGAGTAGAAAAGATATAAATACTTTCTGGAGCACCCGTAAATTTAAAATACAATGTTTGCAAAAATATACCTGCAACCATTATGCGTAAGATCCAAGAAATATTTTTAAATCTCATAAATGTATACTTTTTTATTCAATAATTTTCTTCCAATTATCATTGGCTCTTGCTTTTAAATTCACTTCATCTTTATTCCAATCTTTCAATGTATTATTAAAATAAGCATTATAAAAAAGGTATAATTTGCTGTCTACGATTTTAAATGTTTTTGGATTTACAACCACCTTTTCTCCTGAATCTCCTATTGCAAAAGCACACCAACCACCGTATTGTGGCTCATATTTAGAAGGGTGTTTGAAAAACAATTCCTTATTCTCTTTTGATGAAAAGCGATACACAACACCTTCGAAAGTTGTTGTAATTTCTTTTTTTCCTTTTAATGCCTTATTCTGTTCAAAATACCCAACAGGATCATAACCTTGAATCCCTAAACCATTATCAAGATTAAATTCTGCTACTCTTTTAGCAGTTGTTTGGGCAAACCCACAGATTGATGTCAAGCACAAAAGAAAAATACACACACATTTTTTCATGATACTATTCTTTTAAAATTGAACAATATATTGAATACTCGCTACAAAACTTCTCGTCAGTCCATCAGGTCTTGTTGTTCTAACGGCAAATGGTGCTGCTAACGAAAGCCCTATACTGTTTAGACTGTTAATTTTATAAAAACTGACAATGTTCCCATTAATTGTTAGTCCATCTGAATCTTTGATAGTTTCTCTTTTATTATAAATAGTTTCATAACTATCCTCACCTAAGTGATAAATAAAAAGTACACTTGGTTTAAAAACCCATTTTTGATTGGTTGTTTTTATATTATAAGTAGTTCTAAACAAAGCATCTGACTTGCGCTCAAATAAATTTGTAGAAGGAAAATCATTAGTTCCAGCATACTCTTTAAAAAAAGAATTTTTGTTATTATTGAAAACGGGGATTTGCAAAGCCAGATTAAAATCCCAATTGAAAATTTTATAATTAGTTCCTAAAAACAGATCAAAAGTCCCTAAACTCGCTTGATAATCTAATGGTATTGAATACTCATTAATCTTCAAATTAGAACTAGTAAATGGAAATTTGAAACCAGTCAAAAAACTCCATTGTTTCTGATTTTCCTCTTTTAAAGTATAATTCCCAATTAAATAAGCATCACCAAAAGATGCTCGTGTACCAAAACTCCCATTAGCACTTGAAAAAGTTATTTTTGTAGCCAATGAAAATTGTTCGTTTACTTTTCGAGTGTAAGTAATATAGGGCGAAAAATAAGTAACGTCTGATTCTCCTTTGCCAAATACTGTTGCGAATTCTATACTATTCTTAAAATCTGCCTTTTCTGTTTCAAATGACTGACCAATAGTACATATCCCAGCATCACTACATCCTTGTGCATAACTGAATATTCCACTCATAATCAATAAAACGACTGTTGCTGTTTTTTTCATAATCAATTATTTTTAGTAATTTCTATTGGTGCAATAGCAAAAAGGTGATTGTATTGCTGACAATGAATTAGAACATGAGTATAAGCTGAAACATCCACCGTTTGAGGAATAGCATACATTCTAGCAGCAGTTAAATTTCCAAGATTGACAAATTCGCTAGGCGTATTGGCTTTAGACAAATACACTTTTAAATCTGGCCCGTCCGAGATACTAAAATTGACTAATTCTAAGATATATTGATTTTGGCTGGAGGAAATTTTCACACTTCCAGTGACATTAATCCCCGAAGTAGGGGTAAAAACACCATCATATTTAGGAATTGAATTTTCAGGAACAACTATTGGCTCCACTTTAGTACGGGTTAATTCTCCTTCTTTCTCACAAGAAAGCAGTAAGAGAAACGCTGATATTATAAATAACTTTTTCATACAGTAGTGTTTTATACTGTAAAGTTACACTGCAATTTCGTAGCTAATTGTCGGCTAGGTTACAGTTGCGTTAAAATAACTACAACTTACTAATATCATTGATGATGATTTCTTTTCTATTATAGACAATCAAACCATTGGATTCCAAATCATTCAAAAGATGTGTGGCGGTTTGTCGAGAAGTACATATAATTTGAGCAATATCATTTTGTGTCAAATAATTTTCAAGAATGATCTTCCCTCCTTCTTGTTTTCCTTCATTGGCACACCAATCTTTTAAAAACAAATGCAAACGGGTCTTCGCATCTTTTGAAACTAAATTAGAATAACTGTTTTTAATCCGTTTCATTTTTAAGCCTACTATTTTAGTATACGATAAGGCTAGACTTGGATTTTTCAACAACGTATCTTCAAAATCAGAAAGTAAGAAACTACAAATCACTACATCATCACTAAGTACTTTAGCGTATTCATTGACTTGGCTATCAACCTCCAAAGTCAGTTCGCCAAATAAATCACCACTTTGAAGAATATCTTTAATCGTTTCATTTCCATCTTCGTCAACAGCTACAATTTTGATATTTCCTTTTTTGAGCACAAAGATTCGTGGTACATCCGAAGATGAAAAATAGATAATCTCCCCTTTGGAAGCTTTTTTAAAACCCATGATCATACACAATTGCTTGATTTGCCCAAAACTCAGACTTCGAAACAATTTATGATCTCTTAAATACCAATATTTTAAATCTTCGTACATAATGAATTCTAATGAAAATATTTTTCTAAAGATAGAAAAAGAACCGTCAGACAGTGAAATTATACTAAAAAATCCATCTTCATAGTAACAAAGATGGATTTTTATTTAATTATTATGAAGCTGCTGATTATGAAATCAAACTTCTAGAAATTACAATTTTCTGAATTTCAGAAGTCCCTTCATATATCTGAGTAATTTTAGCATCACGCATCATTCGCTCCACATGATACTCGGACACATAGCCATTTCCACCATGAATCTGAACCGCTTCAATAGTAGTATCCATAGCAGTTTGCGAGGCAAATAATTTAGCCATCGCCCCTGATTGTGTAATGTCTTGACCTGCATCTTTCTCTACTGCCGCCTTATAACAAAGCATTTTAGCCGCCATAATTTGTGTTGCCATATCAGCTAATTTGAAAGCAATAGCTTGGTGTTTGAAAATTTCTTTCCCAAAAGCTTTCCGCTCTTGCGAATATTTTAAGGCTAATTCATAAGCACCAGTAGCAATACCTAAAGCCTGAGCTGCAATTCCTATCCGCCCACCATTGAGTATTTCCATCGCAAAATGAAAACCAAAACCATCTTCTCCTATCCTATTTTCCTTTGGTACTTTGACATCATTAAACAATAACGAATGTGTATCAGAACCTCGTATTCCCATTTTTTTTTCTTTGGGACCAATATCAAAACCTTTCCAACCTTTTTCAACAATAAAAGCATTGATTCCTTTATGTCCTTTTTCGACATCCGTTTGTGCCATTACTAAATAAGTCGTAGCCGAAGAACCATTAGTAATCCAATTTTTGGTTCCATTCAACAAATAATAATCACCTTTATCAATCGCGGTTGTTTTTTGCGAAGTTGCATCAGATCCCGCTTCAGGTTCAGACAAACAAAAAGCTCCTAAGACTTCTCCTTTAGCTAATGGAACTAGGTATTTTTGTTTTTGTTCTTCACTGCAATACTTTTCCATCCCAGCGCACACCAACGAATTATTTACCGACATAATAACAGCCGCCGAAGCATCTACTTTGGCCAATTCGACCAAAGCCAAAACATACGATAAATTATCCAAACCAGCCCCGCCATATTTAGGATCAACCACCATCCCCAGAAAACCAAGCTCGGCCATTTTCTTTACCTGTTCAGTTGGAAATATAGAATACTCATCTCTTTCAATTACTCCAGGCAACAACTCTGTTTGAGCAAAATCTTTAGCGGCTTGCTGAATCATTATATGCTCTTCTGATAAATTAAAATCCATATTTCTTTTTGATTATTTTTACAAAACGACACTTTCAAAATAAAATTAAATTAACTGAAATACAATTCTTAATTTTACCTGATAGAAAATTAGCCTATTTATTTGAATTTATCTAATTCTAGAACAAGATATTTAGGTATTCCAAAAAATCCTTGTATGAAAAAAGAATCTTATACTATTATTGGTGTGATGTCTGGAACTTCTCTTGACGGAGTCGATTTAGCTCAGATAGAATTTACAATTACAAACAACCAATGGAATTTTGAGATTATTCATTGTGAAACCATTGCCTATAATCGTTCTTGGATTTCCATTTTAAAAAATGCTATTACTTTTGCTGAAGACGACCTACAAGAATTAAATCATGATTATACCCTCCTTTTATCTTCGATAATTAGCAATTTTATAGAAAAGCACCAAATTAAAGACATCGATGCCATTTCATCACACGGGCACACCATTCTACACCAACCCCATATTGGGTACACCTTACAAATTGGAAACTTGCCCGAAATAGCCAAACTCACAAAACAAACAGTGGTTTGCGATTTTAGAGTACAGGATGTACAATTGGGAGGTCAAGGAGCACCTCTAGTTCCTATTGGCGACCAAATTTTGTTTTCAAAATATAATTATTGCATGAATCTAGGTGGTTTTTCAAATGTTTCTTTTGAAGAAAATGGAAACCGAATTGCCTTTGACATTTCTCCAGTTAATACTATTTTGAATTATTATGCTAATCAATTAGGCATGGATTATGATGACAAAGGACAAATTTCAAGCACTGGGGAAATCCAGAATGAATTATTAAAGGAGTTAAATAGCTTGAATTTCTACCAACAAAAATACCCTAAGTCACTTGGTTTTGAATTTGTAAAAGAGATTGTTTTACCAATGATTGAAAGTTATCCTATTGCCATCAAAGACAAACTAGCTACTTTCACAGAACATATTGCTGTACAAATCGCTTTGGCTTTGCCAAATAAAAACAGTACTCTTTTTATCACAGGTGGAGGTGCTTATAATGATTATTTAATTGAAAGTATTAAAAATCATTTGCCCGAAATGAAAATCATAATCCCTGAGGCAACCATTTTAGAATATAAAGAAGCGTTAATTTTTGGTCTTTTAGGTGTTCTAAAATTAAGAGAAGAAGTGAATGTTTTAGGCACTGTTACTGGGGCTAAAAAAAACCACAGCTCTGGTTTCGTTTATTTTAAATAAACATTTTATTCACTAAAACTTATAATTTTTGTAATATCTTAGCGTTTCAATAAAAAAGAAAATCTACTATGAGTTTATTGTTACAAGCAGATACTCTATCTGTTGCAAATGAAAATTTAGCCGAAGCGGTTCCAGTTGAAAAAACATTATCAATCATTGAGTTATTAACTAGTGGCGGATTAGCAGGTCAAATCATTATGACAGCCTTGTTCTTAATGCTTTTCGTGGCTTTATATCTTTATTTTGAACGTTTGATGGCAATCAACGAAGCTTCAAAAATGGATGGAAGTTTTATGGGACAAATTAGAGATAATATTCGCAACGGACGTCTAGACAATGCTAAAATGACTTGTGCTCATTCCAAATCGCCAGTAGCCCGATTAATCGAAAAAGGAATTTCAAGAATAGGAAAACCTCTTGACGACATTAATACTGCTATTGAAAACGCGGGTAAATTAGAAATATACAAACTTGAAAAAAACGTAAGTATACTAGCAACCATTTCTGGAGCAGGACCAATGACTGGTTTCTTAGGAACAGTTGTGGGAATGATTCAAGCCTTTCATAAAATGGCTACCTCAGGAGGTCAAATTGAAGTAGGCGCCTTATCCGAAGGGATTTACACAGCAATGACAACCACTGTAGTTGGACTAGTTGTAGGTCTTATTGCGTATATTGGCTACAATCACTTAGTCGTAAAAACGGATAAAATCGTTCACCAAATGGAAGCCAATGCCGTTGATTTCTTAGACTTATTAAATGACCCAGCTTAATTATGAATATTAGAGGACGAAATAAAGTAAGTGCCGAATTCAATATGTCATCCATGACTGATATTGTATTCTTACTATTGATATTTTTCATGCTAACTTCAACTATGGTAACCACTAACGCACTAGATTTAGTATTACCCAAAGCAAAAGGAAAGACGGATAGTAATAAAAATATAGCGGTAAGCATCAATAAAAAATTAGAGTTTTTTATTGACAAAGAGCCTGTATCAGAAACCGAATTAGAATCAAAATTACTGGCATTATTCTCAAACGACAAATCAAAAGCAATTATATTGAGAGCCGAAGAAGGAGTTCCAATTGAAAAAGCAGTTAATGTTTTGGATATTGCTAACAGAAATCAAATCAAAGTTGTTTTAGCAGTACGCCCAAAATAATCTTATTTGACCTTCAAAAAACAGATTAATTCTACATGAAATATATAGAAACAGAAGAAGAGAAAAAATCATTTGCTATCACATCAATTATTTTTGTGATACTATTGATTTTGTTTTTTTATCTAGGCTTAACTTCTCTTGATCCTCCTCCTGAAAACGGAATTGCAATTAATTTTGGAACAACTGAATTTGGCAATGGCGAAATTCAACCTACAGAAGCCATTCAATCAGCACCTACACCTACGGCAGCAAAACCAACCACTTCTAGTGATGACGATGTCATTTCACAGGATATGGAAGAAGCAGTAGTTATGAAAAAGGCTAAAAAAGTAGAACCAACCAAAACAGTAGCTAAAGAAGAAGTAAAACAAAAGCCTGTTGAAAGTCCAAAACCTTCTAAAAGTACCACTGACGCATTATCAAGTTTAATCAATGGACCAAAATCTGATGGAAAAGCTAAAGGTGGAGAAGGAAATGATGATAAAGCAGGAGACAAAGGAAGCCTTAATGGAGATCCTTATGCCAGTTCTTATTACGGTAGCGGTACAGGAGCAGGAAATGGTAGCGGATGGGGGCTTAACGGACGAACCATCAGTACAAGAGGCAAGGAAGTTCAAAAATGTAATGAATCAGGCACTGTCGTAGTTCAAATTACCGTTAACCGAAGTGGAAATGTAATCGCTGCCAAATATACTAAGGGAACCACAAACACAAATCCTTGTTTAGTTGAACCTGCCTTGGCTACAGCCAGAAAATACAGATGGCAACCCGATAGTAATGCACCCGAAACACAAATTGGGTTCATCACCGTTAATTTCAAATTAGGAGAATAACTCCTTATAAATCACATTGATTTTCAGCACAATTAAAACAAAATGAATTATCAAGAAACAACCCATTGGATGTTCAACCAGCTACCTATGTACCAAACACAAGGAGCTACCGCATACAAAGAAGACTTAACTAACATAATTGCGCTTGCCAATCACCTCAATAATCCGCAAAACGATTTAAAATGCATTCATATTGCCGGAACGAATGGCAAAGGCTCTACGTCACACATGCTAGCTTCTATACTTCAAGAAGCGGGCTACAAAGTGGGATTATACACTTCCCCACATTTAAAAGATTACAGAGAGCGAATTAAAATCAATGAACAAGAAATAAGCGAAGAATTTGTATGCGAATTCATCGCTAAAAACAAATCTTACTTTGAAGCCAATGACATCAGTTTTTTTGAAATGAGTGTGGGACTTGCTTTTGATTATTTCAATACTGAAAAAGTAGATTTAGCTATCATTGAAGTAGGCATGGGCGGAAGATTAGACGCTAC
>NZ_JBAWDL010000250.1:0-30945 GCF_049590715.1 Flavobacterium sp. | reverse complement strand
ATTTCGATTCCTGAATTGTAACTTTTATTTACATTCTGAAAAGTAGCATAAATGATTTCACTTCCCGACACCGTACTTGAAATTCGGGTTATAGTTCCGTCAGCAAAACGATGGTAAAGTGCCGTATACAGATTTCCTTTTTCCCAGCTTTTTTTATATCCTAATTCCAGAGAATTGGTAAACTGAGGTTTCAACATCGGATTTCCAACTTTGATAATTTCGGCATCATCGTATTTAGGAAAAATTCGAATGTCGACTTCATTGGGTCTATCCACTCTTCGGTTAAAAAACAGCGATATTTTATTATCATCATTAAATTTGTAAGCCAGTCGCATATTAGGGAAAGGCTGTGTGTAGTGGTAGCCATCACTTTTATAGGTATTGTGATCCGGATTTACTTCGTAATTCAAATCAACATATTCAAGACGCAATCCTAGTTCCGCTTCCCATTTCAAACTTTCAAAAACATAGTTTCCATACACGGCTGGAATCAACTCTTTATAAGTAGCTGGACCACCAGCACTAGGATCAATAACCGAATTGCTTCCAGGTTGAAAATCCATATTAGTTGGGATATCTCTCTTGCGGAATTTAATTCCTGTTTCAATACGACCATGTTCTAAAGGTTCAATGTAATCCACATTCAAATCATACACTTTTTCATCAGATAATAATTTGAAAGCATCCGTTCCTGTTGATCCTTCTAAAATATTGTCATAAAAGTATTTTTCGTCTTCTCTATGAAAGGTATAGTTAAAACCAATATTCAGCAACCTTCCTGGCTCTTTGAATTTATGTTGGTAAGCAGCGGTAGCCATAACAGTTGTTTTCAACTCATCCTCAAGAAACTGCCATAATCTTCTTCTATGAGAAAAATCAGCATTGAAAAAAGGTTGGTCGCCACGGTCAATGATTTTTTCGCTTCCAAACATCCCTGAAACAGTCAAGGTATTTTGGTCATCAATGTTCCAATCAATTCCTGATTTTATGGTGGTAAAATGCGTGTTTCGGTTTCTTTTTAATTGTGAATTAATAATATCGCCATTGTCATAATAACGGGTTACAAATTCATTTTTGTTCAAAGTTTCCGTGTATAAATAATCCCCTTGAAAAAAGATATTAATTTTGTTTTTCTTATAATTCAACGATACCGAAGGGTTGATTTTTGGCGTCATCGTATACTGAGGGCGTATCGTAGGCAAGTTCTCTTTTCGAACCCATAACGCGCCTAATCCTGATGTGAAACCAACTTTTCCATTAAAACCTTCTTTCTTATTCTTTTTGTAAATAATATTAATAATACCTGCATTTCCGTTCGCATCATATTTGGCCGATGGATTGTTGATAATTTCAATTTTATCAATGGCAGAGGCTGGAATGTTGTCTAGCCCACTTTGGCTACCGAAACCCGTCAAACCCGTTTGTTTTCCATCAATCAAAACCATTACTTTATCACTACCTCTCAATTGCACTTTTCCATCTTGAACGGTTACACTCGGTAAATTTTGCATGGCTTGCAAAACGGAACTTCCTGATTGGGCAATATTATCCGCAACCGAAAATGTTTTTTTATCCATTTTGTTGCTAATGGGAGTACTATTGGAAGTGACAACAACCTCTTTCAAAGAATTGATGTTCTCACTTAATTCTATGGTTTTTAAATCCAAATAATCAGATAAATTACCAATGTATAGTTCTTGTTCGTGCGTTGCATAACCCAAAGAGGAAATCTCAAGGATGTAATTCCCAGATTTGATATTCGCTAGTTTGAATCGCCCCGTTTCAGTAGTGATTGTTCCTATAACAAAAGTTTTTTCGTTAGCCGTTTTCAATACTACATTTACAAAGGGCAGTGTGGTATTCGTTTTATTCTCTTTTACCATTCCTGAAACGGTTGCTTGTTTGTTTTGTGCCCATAATTGGCTTGTCAATAAGCCTAAAAAAAGGAATATATTTAAAAATTTTATTTTCATGAATTTTGTTTATTTTACGTTCAATAGTATGCTAATTCCAACCTAACTTTAAGATTGGAATAACAATAATATTTTTCTAATTTGTTTATATGATATTAAGACAATCCTATTGGAGGTCTAAAAATAGAAAAATTAGGAGTGTAAAAGTAAAATTGATTTTTAAAGGTAATAGCTTCTTTTTCGTAGTAAGGAATAAAAGGAGTATTGTTTTTAAATTCAAAAACAAACATTTTTTCAGTCAGCGGTGTCGTTTGAGTATGAGATTCAAAAGTTACCACTTGATGAGGTTTGTCATCATCATCATCTTCGCTTTCATGCGCTTCAAAAATCATATCCAAATTCATCAAATGTTCCCCAACAAAATCGAAAACAGTCAAATTTGGGTCTTCTGTTTCCTTACAATGACTATACATTTCAGACAAATGGGCCATGGTGGAAAAATCGCCCATGGGCAAACAAATTACCCCAAAGGTGTAATAAAGTAATAAAAAAGCATTGAAAAAATGTTTCACAAGAGGAGCTAATAAATGCAAATATACTTTTTTTGTCACAATTGTAAGTTAACAAAAATCAAAATAACAGTCATTTAGGTATGTAATCTTGCTATTTATTATGTATGATTACCCGATAGGATAGGTTTCAATATTTTAATCTCAAGCAGCCATGATAATCGCATTTATACCATCTCACATTAAATTTAGTCTACATAAATTTAAGGTAAGATGGTATTATATCAGGTTTACAGAAGCATATTACTAAAGATGTGAATTCTATAAATTTTTAGGATAAAAGTGTAACGAAGAATAACGGGTTTAGGATAACTTTATGAAATACTTTTAATTAATTAAAACAAACTGATTATGAAAAAATTTCCTTCTTATTTAATGATAATGATATTATCATTAAGTTTTGTTCCGTCTACAATAATGGCATCAGAATCAAATCTTAAAAATGTAACATCTGAAAATAAAGAAATGCCAGCTGAAGTTAAAGTGATGCTATCTCGTCTCGAAGAAATCAAAGCAATGGATAAATCAGCTTTAAGCCGTTCAGAAAAAAAAGAGCTGCGTGAAGAAGTTCGGTCAATAAAATCAGATTTAAAAACGACTAATAAAGGGGTGTTTTTATCAGTAGGAGCAATAATAATTATTGTTTTATTATTAATTCTTATTTTCTAAAATTAAAAGATATTTAGGTGTATATGTATATAAAATGAAAAATGATTTATTAAAAAATAAATTAATTCTTTTTGTTATTTGTTGAAAGAATTTTATTATCTTTAAAGTAGATAACAATTAGTTAAAAATTTCTTTAGATATTTTTAATGCTCTTTAAAGTAATTAAAGAAAAAAGGTTGGAAAAAGAAGGGTACATTTTATAATAAACGCCACATTAGATTATTTTAAATCGGGTTCATCAGAATCCGATTTTTTTATTTTATTTCATTCCTCGTTTCTCGACAGAATTTAAAAATAGAAACATTTTGTTGATTTTCTATTTGTATGAATGCGCTAAGATGTTGATTATTAAAGTTTTGATTTATTCTTGCACTAGTAGCATGTATTTTTTTATTATAGCATAACAAAAACTAATTAGTAACATTCTTTAATCTACTAATTATAACTTATTTTTGTTCCGTTTTAAAAATTAAATCACAATTATTATGTCTGATACAATCGAAAAAATAAAATGTCTTATTATAGGTTCTGGACCTGCGGGTTATACTGCTGCTATCTACGCTGCTAGAGCTAATATGAATCCAGTTTTATACCAAGGGATGCAACCAGGAGGTCAATTGACAACGACTAATGAGGTAGAAAATTTCCCAGGATATGTTGATGGAGTTACAGGACCTGAGATGATGGTGCAATTACAAAAACAAGCAGAACGTTTTGGGTCAGATATTCGTGATGGATGGGCTACAAAAGTAGATTTTTCTGGAGATATTCATAAGGTTTGGATTAATGATACAATCGAATTGCATTGCGAAACGGTGATTATTTCAACAGGAGCTTCGGCTAAATATTTGGGGTTGCCCTCAGAACAACATTACTTGAAAATGGGTGGTGGTGTTTCTGCTTGTGCGGTATGCGATGGTTTTTTCTATAGAAATCAAGAGGTAGTAATTGTTGGAGCAGGAGATTCAGCTTGTGAAGAGGCACATTATTTATCTAAATTATGTAAAAAAGTAACGATGTTAGTTCGTAGCGAAAAATTTAGAGCTTCTAAAATTATGGAAGAACGCGTACGTAAAACAGAAAATATTACCATATTGATGAATCATGATACTGTTGAAGTATTAGGAGACGAACAAGTGGTAACTGCAGTTAGAGCTAAAAATAAAACAACTGGAGAAGTTTTTGATATTGAAGCTACTGGATTCTTTGTAGCTATTGGTCATAAACCCAATACTGATATTTTTAAAGAATACATTACGCTAGATGAAACAGGATACATTGTGAATACACCAGGTTCATCTAAAACAAATGTACCAGGAGTGTTTGTATCGGGTGATGCTGCTGACCATGTATACCGTCAAGCAATTACTGCTGCAGGAACAGGTTGTATGGCTGCCTTAGATGCAGAGCGTTATTTGGCTGCAAAAGACTAAATAGTCATTATAAAAATATAAAAAGTCCCAATTTCATTGAAGTTGGGACTCTTTTTTTTGATTAAAGTTTTAGCTTTATTTCAGTTTCTTAAACAGTTTAGCTTCGTCTGAAAAGTTTTTAATTTCCAGTTTTCCAGCTCCTATAAATTGAACTTCTGCTTTTCCATTAGCGCTAAGTGTAATGGCATTTTCAGCATTTACGATACTGGTAGAATAACTTTCAGCGGTAAGATTAAGATCTTTTACACTAAATTTATTTCCTATAAATTTCGCATTATTATCGAGTCTAATGATGGAGTTAGTAGTGTTTCCTTCAATTATAGCCTCTGATTTTTGATACATATCACATGTAAAATCTATCGTTTTTATCAAGGCTTTTAAAGTAGCGTTTTGACTCAATACGATTTTTCCTTTTTCAGATTTTAAATTAAGTTCTATTTTAGATTTATCATTGGACTCTAAAGTAAAATTTTGAGAGTTAACGTTCAAATACATTTTTGAATCACCATAGGATTTTAAGCTAATAGCATCTAACTCTAATTCTTGGATTGCATTTATAGTAGATTTATCTTTGGTTTGGATTAAATTCAAAGTATTGGTATAAGTAACATGAACGATTAGTTTTTTATAGCGATAAGCTTCTTTAGAGGTGTTTATTGATAAAGTATTCTCTGTTACTGTAGTTGTAATAATTTCATGAAGATTGTCATCGGCTTCAATTTTTATCGCGGGTTTATCGCCTCTTTCAAGGTAAACTTCAATGTTATCATTTACTTCAATAGATTTAAAATCACTAATCTCTTGATTTTTAGTAGTTACAGTATTGGAGCCTTTTATTTTTTCTTTCTTTTGTGCCAAAGTTATTGTTGAACATATAATTAATAGGAGGATAACAGTATACTTTTTCATTAGAATTGCTTTGAGTGTTTTTTACAAATATAAAAAAATCATCCATTTTGGGTAGCTGAATTTTATAAATATTTAGGAAAATTATTCTGTTTTAAGTTGAATAATAGTAGGTCGTTTTTACTATTCAAATTTTATAATTACTATATATTAAAGCAACAAGTAAGGGTTTTTACCATTTGTTTTGGGTTTGCTTGAGTATATAAATAGTATGTATGCATAGTATTTTTTCGTATTTTAGCATAAAATCTTTCCTAATGAAACTAACAGCCTCCAAACTCAATTCCTTCTTGTTTTTCAAATTGCCTTCAGCTTTCCTTTGTGGGGTGCGCGTAAAATTTATCGATAATAATCGTTGTATCGTTTCAGTAAAACATCGTTGGATTAACCAAAATCCGTTTCAGTCCATGTATTTTGCCGTCCAAGCCATGGCAGCAGAACTAACAACAGGGGCGTTAGTAATGAATGAAATTCAAAAAAATAAAATTAAAATATCAATGTTAGTATCTCAAAATAAAGCAGTATTTACTAAAAAAGCAACTGGTAGAATAATCTTCGAATGTGTTGATGGATATAAAGTTCAAGAAGCAATTCATTTGAGTATATTAAATGGAGAAGGACAAACTTTTTGGATGAAATCAATAGGAACTGATGAAAACGGTATTCAGGTTTCGGAAATGGAATTTGAATGGAGTATAAAGGCTAAATAAAAGGAACAAATGTTATAAAGCAGTACTGTATGAAGTTTATTTTATAAAGAATTTCTAATGATTATTGAAGATTCATTTTCTATTTGTTCATTTCTACCATTTAAAGCCATTTGGGCTACAATTTTGCCCATGGCTTCAAAATTTGTTGAAATAGTGGTAATGCCATTTTCAACTATTTTTTTGAGAGGTGTTTCATTATACGATATCACTCCAAAATCGATACCAATTTTAAATTGTTGAATCTTAGATCTTTCAATTACGCTTACGAGATCTCTATCGTTGGGGATAATATAGACTTCTCCTTTTTTTATTTCTCGCTTTTTAAATTCTGTGATTACATCGAAATCAAAAGAATGGTCAATGCAGAAGTTTTCAAAACCAATTTTTATTCCTGTAGGTTCTCTAAAGCCGGAGAATATTAATATAAGTGTGCTGTGTTTCTTTAGTTTAATAATCTCTTTGTGTAAACCTTCGTATATGTTTTTTTTAAAATTTTGATAGACTGCGGGATATGATTTTAATTCATCATTGGTTTGGTCTAAAATGTAAACCTCATTAACTGGTAGGGTTTTTATAAAGTAACTGGCATTTAGTAAGTTAGTTGGCATAATGATGTACTTAGTATAATTACCATTGCAGTCATTAATCAGTTTTTCAAATACTTTAATATTAAAATGATGAAAAAAGATATCTACTTGAGCATCTTTACCAATGTTCTCTATAATAGAATTGTATAAATCTTCTTTAAAGATATTCAATTCGTCAAAAAGCAAAAATATTTTTTGCTGAATAGAGACATGGGTGCTTTTGACATAATAACCTTTGCCAAGTATAGCATAGATTATTCCTCTTTTTTTGAGTTCTTCGTATGCTTGTAAAATAGTGTCTCTTGAAAGAGAATGTTCAAGTCGTATTTTGTTGATAGAAGGGAGTTTATCATCTTTTTTCAAGTGTCCATTTTCAATTGTTTTTTCAATTGAATAAATGATTTGTTTGTATTTTGGAATACCTGAGTTGTTTTCGATAGAAATTAATTTCATCAGATTCTATTTTTGTGCAATATACAAAAATACTGGTAGGTACTGGTGTGTTTGTGTGTAGAATTGTTTTAAATTTGTTTTTAGTAATTAATAATAAAAGAATGGAAATAAAACATATATCGCATTTAAAATCTGATTCTTTAATCAAATTATTTGGTTTAACCCCTGATGGACAAAATGTTGATTCTTGTGAATTAACGAATAAAAAAGGAACCAAAGCGCAAATTATTACCTATGGTGCAACTCTAACTTCTTTGAAATTATTATTGCCTAAAGGGATTTTTGTAGATGTAGTTTTGGGATTTGATAATTTGGAGTCTTACATAAATTCATTTGAATTGGATGGTGCTCCTTATTTTGGTTCAACGGTAGGAAGATATGCAGGTAGAATTAAAGATAGTAAATTTGTACTTAACGGAAAAAAATATCAGTTAAATACAAATAACTTCAGTCACTCATTACATGGTGGAATACAAAATTTTAGTCGTAAAATTTGGATTATAAAAGAGGTAACAACAGGTGATAATCCTTCAGTTACATTAAATTGTAATAGTAAATCTGGAGAGGAAAATTATCCTGGTAATTTAGATGTACAATTAACGTATACTTTAACCGAAGAAGATGAGTTAGTTTTGGAGTACAAAGCAACCACATCTGAGGATACTGTGATTAATTTAACACATCATAGTTATTTTAACTTAGATGGACATAAAGGAACTGTAGTAAATCAACAGTTGCAAATACCATCAAATAAAACAGTTGAAATTACAAATGAAGGTGTGCCTACAGGGGAGCTTGTTGCTGTGACCAATACGGAATTCGATTATACGAAAACTAAAGATTGTCCTGCTTCTATTGATAATAGTTTTGTTATAGATAACAATACTGAAGTAGCAGCCACATTAATAAGTGCAAAAAACAATCTTAAGATGGAAGTGATAACCGATCAACCTAGTGTACATATCTATGTAGGTGGTAAAACCGCTGATGCATTAACAAATAAAGAAGGAATTGAATATCACGCTCAAAGCGGAATTTGTTTTGAAACTCAAAATTATCCAGATGCTCCTAATCATGCCCATTTTCCTAATTCAGTTTTAAAAACTGAAGAAATATATCATCAAAAAACAACCTATAAGTTTTCAAAAGCAATGATTCTTTGGGACTAAATAATAGATTTAAATAACTTCAAATAGTACGATAATGAATGAGATTTTAATTAAAGACACAACATCATTTTATCAAAAAACATTTAATGCTCCTGCTGATAAAATAATCCTTTCTCCAGGAAGAATTAATATCATTGGTGAACATATTGATTATAATGATGGGTATGTTTTACCAGCAGCCATAGATAAAATTATTTGTTTTGCTTTCGAAAAAAATAATACTAAAACGGCAAATATTCACGCTATTGATTTAGGTGAAAGTTTTGAAATTGAAGTGAATGCAAAACCAGAATTGACAGACACAGTTTGGACAAACTATTTGAGAGGTGTTTTGAATCAATTGCAATTAAAAGGATATTCTATTGAAGGTTTTAACTGTGTATTTAGCAGCAATATTCCATCGGGTTCAGGACTATCTTCTTCGGCTGCTTTGGAATGTGGTTTTTTATATGGAATTAATGAATTATTTAATTTAAATATAAAACCAATTGATATTGCGTTAATGGGGCAAAGTGCTGAGCACTGGGTAGGTATTAATTGTGGTATTATGGATCAATTCTCTAGTGTAATGGGGCAAGAGAATAAAGTAATCAAAATCGATTGTAAAACATTGGATTATACGTATCATGAAGCTAATTTTGTGGATTATTCTTTAATCTTATTTGATAGTAATGTAAAACATTCTTTGTTTACCTCTGAATACAATACCAGACGTATTGAATGTGGTGAAGGATTAGATGTCATCAAAACAAATTACCCAGAGATTAAAAGTTTTAGAGACTGTAACGAAACTCATGTTACAAGTTTAAAGGATAAAATGACTGACAATGTATACAGAAGAAGTTTGTATGTTGTTAAGGAAATAAGTCGTGTAATTCAAGCTTGTGAAGCATTGGACAAAGGAGATATTTTGACATTAGGAAAATTAATGTTTGAAACACATGACGGCTTGTCTA
This sequence comes from Flavobacterium sp., assembly GCF_049590715.1. Taxonomy (GTDB): domain Bacteria; phylum Bacteroidota; class Bacteroidia; order Flavobacteriales; family Flavobacteriaceae; genus Flavobacterium. Next base: position 21,580 of record NZ_JBAWDL010000250.1, on the reverse strand, counting down.
ATGATTATGAAGTAAGTTGTGCAGAATTAGACTATTTAGTAGCGTTAGCTAAAGAGGAAGAAAACGTAATCGGTTCTCGATTAATGGGAGGTGGTTTCGGAGGATGTACCATTACATTAGTGAGAAAAGGAAGTGAAGAAGCAGTGAAAGCGAAGTTTTCAAAACTGTATTCGGATAAATTTGGAATTGAATTAAAAATACATGATGTAAAAGTATCAAACGGAACATCACTATATAAAAACTAAAATAAAATGAGAAATTTCGATATCAACGAAGATCCGCACAGAAGATATAATCCTTTAATTAACGAATGGGTACTAGTTTCACCTCATAGAGCAAAACGTCCTTGGCAAGGTCAAAAAGAGTCAGTTGCGGTAGATAATAGACCAGAGCACGATCCAGAATGTTATTTATGTCCAGGAAATGTGCGTATAAATGGAGAATTAAATCCAAAGTACACTAGTTCATTCGTGTTCGAAAATGATTTTGCTGCTTTGAAGCAAGAAGAAATCAATTTTGAAGAGAATAGTAACGATACTTTTTTTAAAGCAAAACCGGAAAGAGGAATATCAAGAGTAGTTTGCTTTTCGCCAAAGCATAATTTAACTTTGCCTGAGATGGATTTAAATACCATTGAAGATGTAATACATACTTGGCAAAAAGAATATACTGATTTAGGGAATATCGACTATATAAATCATGTTCAGATTTTTGAGAACAAAGGAAGTGTGATGGGTTGTAGTAATCCGCATCCACACGGACAAATTTGGGCGCAGTCTTCTTTGCCTACACAGGTAGAGAAAACACAAAATAATTTAAAAGCGTATTTCGATAAAAACGGTACCAACCTTTTAGTTGATTATTTAGAAAAAGAATTAGCGCTTAAAGAGCGTATTGTTGTCGAAGGAGAACATTTTGTAGCTTTGGTACCATTTTGGGCAGTGTGGCCATTTGAAACGATCATTATTGCCAAACGTCATGTGACTAAAATCACTGACTTTACGGAGGATGAAGTGGCATCATTTGCAGTGGTATTGAAGAAATTAACAGCTAAATATGATAATCTTTTCGAAACTTCATTTCCATATTCGTCAGGTATTCACCAAGCACCAACAGATGGGGAAGACCATCCAGAATGGCAATTCCATATGCATTTTTATCCACCATTATTGCGTTCTGCATCCGTGAAAAAATTCATGGTAGGATATGAAATGATGGGTGAGTCACAAAGAGATATTACAGCTGAAAAAAGTGCTCAAATGTTAAGAGACTTGTCGGATGTTCACTATAAAACAAAATAAAGCATATGAAAATATTAGTAACAGGAGGTTTAGGATTTATTGGATCTCATACCGTTGTTGAGTTGCAAAACGAAGGTTATGAGGTAGTGATTATTGATAATCTTTCTAATTCGTCTGAGGATGTATTGAAAGGAATTGTTTCTATAACAGGAAAGACACCTATTTTTGAAAAGTTAGACTTGAGAGAGAAAGCTTCAGTTCAAAACTTTTTTGCAAAATATACTGATATTGCTGGAGTGATTCACTTTGCTGCTTCCAAAGCAGTTGGGGAGAGTGTACAAAATCCATTGTTGTACTATGAAAACAACATTGCGGCACTAGTATATATTCTTCAAGAATTAGAGAAAAAAGACGAAGCTAATTTTATTTTTAGTTCTTCGTGTACGGTTTATGGTCAAGCAGATGTTTTGCCAATTGATGAAAATGCACCTATTAAACCAGCTATGTCACCTTATGGAAATACCAAACAAATTGGTGAGGAAGTAATTACTGATGTCTCTAAAGTAAGTGGTATTAGTGCTATTTTATTGCGTTATTTTAATCCTATTGGTGCACACCCTTCTGCTGCAATTGGAGAATTACCAATCGGTGTACCACAAAACTTAGTACCTTTTATTACGCAAACAGGTATTGGATTGCGCAAAGAATTAATGGTATATGGTGATGATTATCCAACAGCGGATGGTACTTGTGTTCGTGATTATATTCATGTGGTAGATTTAGCCAAGGCGCACGTTGTAGCATTACAACGTTTATTAGGAAAAAAGAATTTAGAAAAAGTAGAAACTTTTAACTTAGGAACTGGAGTAGGAAGCTCTGTTTTAGAAGTAATCAAAAGTTTTGAAAAAGTAAGCAAAAAACCTTTTCCTTATAAAATTGTTGACAGACGCGAAGGTGATGTAACAGCTGCTTACGCAAGTACAGATAAAGCGAATAATGTATTGGGTTGGAAAACTCAATCAACGTTAGATGAAGCGATGGATAGTGCTTGGAAATGGGAAACTAAAATTAGAAGTTAGTAATATCATTTAAGGTCTTACAATAGAATGTATAGCTGTCTTGATGAAATTTAAATAGATTTTTCCTTTATGATTTAAGGTTATTAGTTTAAATTTTATCAAGGTAGTTATGATTTTTAATGGCAACGTTGTAGGATTTCCTAAAATAAAAACAGCACTTTATTGTATATTGAAAAGAAGGAGAAAACGATTTGGATATAAACTTTGTTAATTGGATGTGCTTTTTTTAGTATATAAAATTGCATTAACACTATTTTAACATGCTGACTTTCTGTGTGTTGATTGTTTGTAGCTTCGTCGCAATTATTAAAAGCTTCAGTATTGTTAAATTACGAAAGAAGTTTTTCGTATCATTGCAAATGATTATTTAAAACCGTATTTTTTTATGGTATTCGTTTTTTTAATCAAAATTACAGAAAAATGTGTTTTTTTTGAGTGCTATTTTAACAACGTATTTGAACATTGAACTAAATATAAAAATTGAATTTTAAAAGAAAAAACTAATTATGGAAACAGGATTTGGGTTTATTGACTATGCGGTCTTTACTGCTTATGCAGTTTTAATCTTAGGAGTGGGTTTGTGGGTCTCCCGTGATAAAGAAGGGGAACAAAAAAATGCCGAAGATTACTTTTTGGCAAGTAAATCATTGCCATGGTGGGCTATTGGTTCATCATTAATTGCAGCAAATATATCTGCAGAGCAGTTTATTGGAATGTCTGGTTCTGGTTTTGCTTTAGGGTTAGCAATTGCTTCTTATGAGTGGATGGCAGCCTTTACTTTGATTATTGTTGGTAAATACTTCTTGCCTATTTTTATTGAAAAAGGAATTTATACCATTCCTGAATTTGTTGAGAAACGTTTCTCGACTAACTTAAAAACGATTTTGGCTGTTTTCTGGATCGCTTTATACGTTTTTGTGAACCTTACAACAGTTATGTATCTAGGAGGTTTGGCTATACAAACTATCTTAGGAATTGATATGATGTATGCAATCGTTGGGTTGGCATTATTTTCTGCAGCTTATTCATTATACGGAGGTTTATCTGCTGTAGCTTGGACGGATGTTATTCAGGTTGTTTTCTTAGTACTTGGTGGATTAGTTACAACTTACTTAGCTTTAAATACTGTTGCTGATGGAGCAGGTATGTGGGTAGGATTGAAAACAATTTATCATGCAGCACCAGATCGTTTTGTGATGATTTTAGATAAATCAAATCCTGAATATGCTAACTTACCAGGAATTGGAGTTTTAGTTGGTGGTCTTTGGGTAGCTAATATTTACTATTGGGGTTTCAATCAATATATCATTCAAAGAACTTTAGCTGCAAAATCTCTAAGAGAAGCACAAAAAGGTATTTTATTGGCTGCATTTTTAAAGCTATTAATTCCATTTATCGTTGTAATTCCTGGAATTGCAGCTTATGTAATGGTTAATGATCCTGAAATTATGGCTAGACTAGGAGCTTCGGCAATGGAAAATTTACCTGGGCTTGGTCATGCTGACAGAGCATACCCTTGGTTATTACATTTCTTGCCTGCAGGGTTAAAAGGATTGGCTTTTGCTGCTTTAGCGGCTGCAATTGTTTCTTCATTGGCTTCAATGTTGAATTCAACTTCAACCATTTTTACAATGGATATTTACAAACAATATATTAATCCAACAGCTGGAGATAAATTAACTGTAAACGTAGGACGTATTTCTGGAGGTGTAGCTTTGATTATTGCTGTGATTATGGCACCACTTTTAGGTGGTATTGATCAAGCATTCCAATTTATTCAAGAATATACTGGAATTGTGAGTCCAGGTATTTTAGGAGTGTTTTTGTTAGGATTGTTTTGGAAAAAAACGACAAACAAAGCTGCTATTTGGGGAGCTTTAGTTTCTATTCCAATTGCATTGTTCTTTAAAATTGGACCAAAAGGATGGGCTGCAGGGTCTGGTTTTGATTCGATGTTGCCAGATGTTCCATTTATGGATCAAATGGGATATACTACTGTTTTGACCATGATTATAATTGTTATATTGAGTTTAATGCAAAACAATGGTAAAGATGACGAAAGAGGAATTCCTGTTACTAAAGAGTTATTTAAAACTAGCCCTTTGTTTAATATAGGTTCTTTTGCTATCTTATTAATTTTAGCAGTGCTTTATTCAGTTTTCTGGAAGTAAAATTCATTTAAAGGTACTTTTAGAACCTTGATTAAACTGCATTAGTTACTATTCATTGAGTAGTAATTAATGCAGTTTTTTTTGATTAAATATTCCGAATTTTACTAGATTTCTATCTTTTTTCTTTTAATGTTCTAATGTGTTTCATTCGATTCCAAGCTATTTTATGTCTACATTTATATAACCATAGACATCCCAAATCTAATGTAAAATAAAACAAACTAATTCCACTTGGAGGGTTAGCACTTTTTAAAAACGGAAAAATTCCATATGCGGTATTGGGCCAAACCCAACATCCATAGTTTGTTCCAATTATTTCCAAAAAAGCCACCACAATATACATGCTGTAAAAAAAGAGTCTTTCTCTAGGATGTTTTCGCAATAAATAAAGAACTAATAATGACATTGTAAATCCAAAGACGTCATTCGCAAGCAATAAAAATAGTGTGGCATAAATTATAATAAATATAGCAAAATAATTTTCGAGTGATTTTCTATGCTGCTTTACACTTGCTTTTTTACAAAAATATATAGCGGTAATATAAACTATGGCATGACCTGGAGGAACATAAAGCGGCACATTTCCTAATCTATACGAATACATTTTTAATCCAAGAGAAAACAAATGTTCTCCAATTACACCAATTATTACCGCATATAACATTAATTCTCTGATGCGTGCTGGCGCTTTATAAAATAGGACTGCAAATGTAATTAACATTCCAAAGGTCGCATAATGTTGTGCGTTATCTAGCCGCACTGAAATATAGTTACTGTCTAAAAACAATACAACAACCATTAATAAAGTTAAGTAGCCTATGGTTTTGCAAAAAGCTACAAAAAGTGATACCGCATTTTTTATTTTCATTGGGTAAAAATACATAATCTGGCTAATGATTCGTTTACAAACAAAAAAAACAAAGCTACCTTTTTACACTGTTTCGTTATTTTGTTAAGTCTTTTATTACCTAGGGGATAATCGTAATGATTTATTTCATTGAGTCTCATGATTTACTGCAATGAAATTTTTTTCTTTTATCTCAAAAGAAAATTTTACCGTATCGATGATATGCTAGAATTTTCTTTTCAATAAAAGTGAACATTTTTTTACGGAAGTGACTATGGAAGCTCCTGACACAACCTAGTAAAATCACGGTTTTAAACAAGGACTATAGTATAGCCAATAGGATTACGTCCAAATAATTATTTCATTTTTGATACTGCGGTGGCTACATCGGTTTCGGGTAATTTACATGCACCTTCCACACAGATGTAAATGTCAGTTTGATTGGATATAAAGCGACTTTCCATTAACGGCAATTTGCTCTCAGTTGTAGCTCCAGCGTAGAGAACATTGGGCAAGTAATAACGTTGTAGTAGCTTCATTTTTTGTGCCGCCTGTGGACCAGAAATGACCACGTCATAATAGGTGTCGGTATAATTTAGCATTAAATTGAGCCAGTTGTAGTAATCCGTAGGATATTCTAATGCATCTTTTTTGACGTTGTTGAGCATTTGTGTGGCGATTTTGTTATAATTCGCATCCGAAAAATAATGTCCTAATTGGAACAAATCAATAGCCAAAACCGAGTTGGATGCAGGAATGGCATTGTCCTGAATTTCCATTTTTTTGGTGATTAGATTTTTAGTGTTTTTAGAGGAGAAATAAAACATATTAGTTTTAGCATCAAAAAAATGAGCCAAAGTATATTTCATAAAACTATTGGCTTGATTTAGCCATTTTTCATTTAAAGTTACTTGGTACAAACTGATGTAAGCATCAATCAATAAGGCGTAATCCTCAGAAAACCCATCAATAGTGCTTTTTCCTTCTTTATAATTGTGGTACAAACCACCGTCTTTCTTGGTTTGATTTTTTTGAATAAATTCGGCATTCTTGATAGCCACAGCCAAATAGTGAGGATTCTCCAAGGCTTTGTACGCCTGTACATAGGCTTTAAGCATCAAGGCATTCCATGACGTTAGCGTTTTATTATCTAGATGTGGTCGGTTTCTTTTACTTCGGGCTTTTAGGAGTATTTGTTTCCAGTTTTTGACTTTGTTAGTCAATTCAGTTTTGGTAATCGAATGCTTTTTAGCAAACGCAGCATCCGTTTGCGTTTTAATGAAAACGTATTGGTTGTTTTCCCAAAGTCCCGTTTTGTTAATGTTATAATAGTCTTTAAAAAGAGTAAAATCGGTTTTCAATAGGGCTTGTAATTCGGCGACTTTCCAGCTGTAAAAAGCACCTTCTTTGAATTTATTGTCTTTGGTTTTACTATCGGCATCTAATGACGAATAAAAAGCGCCGTTAAGGTCGGTTAATTCTCTTTCGACAAAAGCCAAACTTTCATCCACAACTTCTTTGTAACTTGGGTTTTTGGTTAACAAATACGCATCAGCATACAAACTCACGAGTTGAGCATTGTCATAAAGCATTTTTTCAAAATGAGGAATATGCCAATTTTCATCAGTTGAATAACGAGAAAATCCACCGCCAATTTGATCGTAAATACCGCCATTAGCCATCGCATTAAGGGAAGTTTGCACATATTGTTGCCATTTTACATCCTTGTTTTGAAACCCATAACGGAGTAAAAAATGAAGTGCTTTGGACATAGGAAATTTGGGTGCGCCAAGCAATCCACCATTTTTAATATCGATGTATTTTTCCCAATGGGTTAAGGCTTGCGTTACATCGGTCGTTTTAAAGGCGGCTTGAGTCGTATTGAACTGGATTTTTTCTGATTCTTTAATTCCGTTGATAAGTTTTGAAGCATATTCAACAGCTTTTTCGGGTTTTTTTTTATAGAAGTCGTTTATCTCAAGCAGTATTTTTTTCCATTCTGCTTTAGAGAAATAGGTTCCACCAAAAATAGGACGCCCATCGGGGAGCGTTATGCAGTTCAGAGGCCAGCCACCACTTCCTGTCATCAGTTGTACTGCATTCATGTATATTTGGTCAATATCAGGACGTTCTTCGCGATCGACTTTGATCGAAATAAAATTATCGTTCATAATTTTAGCCACCGAGTCGTTTGCAAAACTTTCTGTTTCCATCACATGACACCAATGGCAGGCGGAGTAGCCTATAGATATGATGATGAGTTTGTTTTCGTTTTTGGCCAGTTCCAATGTCTTTGGATTCCATGCTTTCCAGTTCACTGGATTGTGCGCATGTTGCAGCAAATACGGACTTGTTTCGTGGATTAAATCATTAGTGTACTTGTGATTGTCTTGACTAGTACCTTGTTTGCAACTTAAAAATAGCAAAGGAAAAAGAAATACAAGTAGACGTTTATAGATGAATGACATGATGAAGTGTATTTGGTATTAAAAAAGGGAAGATATAAAAAAAGAGTTTGACTTTATGAAAAGCCAAACTCATTTTGATGTTCAAATACAATTAATTAGTGTTAAGAAACAATCTTGTCCTCAACTAGCCATTCCTTAAAATCATAAAAATTCTGTGGAGAAACACCGTGGCCTATTGGATATTCTTTATAGATTGCATCAATGTTTAATTTTTTTAAAAAAGGCCCCGTTTTGCGTGCCCAGTCAATTGGAATTACTTGGTCTACCGTTCCATGAGAATGGAAAATGCGCAAATGACTAAAATCATTGGTAGGATAATTAGCTTTTATAATGTCTTCATTCGCATAACCACTTAAAGCAATTACATTTTTTATTTTTTCAGGGTGAGAAAGAGCTATAGCATAACTTAAAATAGATCCTTGGCTAAAGCCTAATAAAGTCACATTCTTCGTGTCAATAGGATAAGTAGCAATCAGTTCGTCAATAAAACCAGCGATTAGATCACGGGATTCTCTAGCTTGATCCAAGTCGGAGAATTTATTTTCGTCAGCATCAAAGTTGATGGCATACCAAGCATAACTCCCGTATTGCATGTTATAAGGCGCGCGTGCTGAGATAATGTAGTATTCCTCAGGAAGTTCTGCTGCAAATGAAAATAAATCAGCTTCGTTACTCCCGTATCCATGTAATAAAAGCAATAAAGGGTTTTTGTCTAATTTTATTTTGGGTTCTCTGATGAGAAATTCTAGTGATAAGTTCATCATTAAACGTTTTTAAATATTTTTTGAAACTGCTCACCTAATAACGGAATAGATTTCATTTCGCCTTGCAAAGCACTCATGAATCCGTATATCCAAAGGATAAAATAAAACAAATAAAAAGCTGATGATATAGTCCAGCTATCAAAATACCCAATGAAATACCCAATTAAAAAAAACGATAGAAAAATCCCTAACGCTTGACGAATGTGAAAAGACGCAAATGCGCTTTTTTTGTCATTGTTCATAAATAGCGCAATTACGGCTCCTATAATAGTAAAATAGCTAATAATAGCTATGTTCTTACTTTCTTTATCTTGATACATAGTTGTTATTCAGTGATTAATAATTCTCCTTGATTGTAAATCCCGTAGACTTTTCCTTTTAATTTCATTCCAAGGAAAGCAGAATTTTTTGATTTGGAAAGTATCGATGTATTAGCAAAAGTACTTTTTCCTTCGGGGTTAAACAAACTGAAATTAGCTTTGGCTCCCTCGACAATTGGTGTGCTTTTAATACCAAAAGTTGCTTTTCCAACGGTTAGTTTCTCGATTACGGTTTCTAAAGGTAATACGGTCATCAAAGCACCAAAAGCGCTCTCGAGTCCGATAGTTCCATTTTTAGCCAAATCAAATTCCATTTTCTTATGTTCGATATCGATAGGATTGTGGTCAGACGTAATCATGTCAATTGTTCCGTCAAGCACTCCTTCAATTAAGGCTTTTCGATCTATATCCGTTCGCAATGGCGGACTTACTTTGTGGCGACTGTCAAATTCTTCTAGTTTTTCATCGGTAAAAACCAAATGATGTACTGTAGCACTTGCGGTAACTTGCAATCCTTTGGCTTTAGCCTCACGAATCAGTTGCACTGCTTTAGCGGTTGAAACTGTTGGGATGTGCATTTTTCCCCCTGTATATTCTACTAAAAATAAATTGCGAGCAATTTGTAATTCTTCGGCTAGATTTGGGATTCCTTTTAGTCCCAATCTAGTGGAAACTACACCTTCATTTACTACACCATTCCCTTTTATTTTTTCATCTTGTGGAAAAGCAATCACTAATCCGTCAAAATCTTGAACATATTGCAGTGCAATTTTTAGCATATTAGCATTGTCTTGGCTTTTATTATAATCTCCAAAAGCAACTGCACCGGCATTTTTCATGTCGAATAATTCAGCTAGGTCTTTTCCTTCACTTCCTTTGGTCAACGCACCAATAGGGTAGAGCTGAGTAGCACATGCATTCGCTTTGTTTTTTACAAAAAGAATTTGCGACTGATTATCGATTACTGGATATGAATTGGGTTGTAAAGCAATACCAGTAAAACCACTTTTTCCAGCCACTTTAAGTCCGTTAGCAATAGTTTCTCTGTCTTCATAACCTGGTTCACCAAGGGAAACACTACTGTCAAACCAACCTTGAGAAAGATGCAGGTTTTCTAATTTTAATTCTTCAATATTATTAGGATTAGGCAATCCTATACCTATTTTGGTAACAGAATCATCTTCAATTATAAGGTCTACAATTTTATTATCAAAAGGACTTTTAGGGTCGATAATTCTTGCTTCTCGGATGATTAAATTCATAATATTGTTTCTATTTTAGTGGAATTCAAATACAAATTCATTTATTTTAAAAATTTAATGAGCGCCATTTCTATCACAAGAAAAAGCAGTGCAAAGATAACAAACCATTTCCAAATTTGGCTGTCTGTTCGTTCGGTTTGTAGTTGATCAAAAACAGTCGTTATTGAATCTAAGGTTTTATACTCTGAAAATATATTTTCATTAGAATCAGCAGTCTTACTTTCAGTTCGGTTGTAGTTGAAACTCAGTTGATCTACTGATTGATTTTGGTTAAAAACTTCAAAATTTCCCGCCTGTTCTGGATAATCATTAAAATTCAGCTGTACTTTATTGTTTATCCTTTGTTGTATAGGAATGAATTGTTCATCCTTATTTTTTATTTTCAAAATCGCATCTTTCTGTAAGTTTACGGATATTAAGTAAGGCTTTGAATCGCCAATAACTCTTGCATTAATACCATTATTTTTGCCTTGAATAGCCATTTTATAGAAGGTAGGAACAATTAATGGCGATTGTTGAAAATTTGAATTAGTTGGATTGAGTGGCGAACTGAAAATAGAAATAGCGTTAATCGAATTCACCTTAGAACTCAAAAAAGATTTGCCGTCTTCATAATACAGTACCACCGGAAAAGAACCTATTATCCCAAAATTCGTTTTGGTATTGGGATACTGGAAATTAGTTACTTGGTTCTCAAAAACAGACGCTAATAAAGGATGGTTGAAATTGATTTTTGTAATTCGTTTTTCAGCAGAGTCAAGTGATTGGTATTTGATGTTTCCAAAGTTAGTTAGCAACGCATTCAATTGAGAAACGGTACTTTTTGCCGAAGGAATAAGAATCAGATTACCTCCTTTTTCGACCAATGATTTTAATGTAGTTTGTAAAGCTACTGGGATTTGATCGATTTCATTTAGGATGATTGCCTCTTGTTTTTCGAGAGTATTGTAATCCAAAGCGGAAAGTGTGCTGTTTTGAAATTCAAACTCATCATTAGTGTAGATACGAGATAGGAAATTGCTTTTTTCGGTTTCACCAATGCTTAAAACGGTGGTTTTTTTTGTTTTTGAAATGCTAAAATAATAGCTGTTGTCATACGCTAATCCATTATCATCAATACTCACATAACCATGAAAAGCTTGTTTAGGAATCGTAAACGGAATTGTTTTTTTAGGGGAGTCAAATGTAACGATTGTTTTAGCTATCAATTTATTTTGGTTATAAATGGCAATCGAAGCGGGTTTAATTGCGTTTCCAGTACTTGATAATTCAACGTTCAAATTATAAAAATTTTCAAGTGTTTCCTGAATGTAAACACTGTCGATAGCAATGTTGTTTTTTTGTTCTGCTTTTGGAATCACAAAAAAGGTATTGTCTTCTGGACGAATGCTTAGTAGTTTTTTTTTGTCTAAACCAATAGCATCGGTGATAATCAATATATCTTTTTTGAAAGCAGACTTATGTGCTTTTATTTGTGCTAAATGTGCTTCGATTTGAAACGGCAAGGCACTATATTTTAGATTTTGCAGTTCGGTTTTAATTTCTTTTTTATTAGTGTTCCAAAAGGTTTCGGAATTTGTCAACAACGAAAAAGATGCGTTCTCGGGTAAATCTTCTAATAATTCTTGAACGGCACGTTTGAGCAGTTCCCCTTTTTTGCCTTTTGCTTGCATACTTAGGGAATTATCTAAAATGATGTACATTTCATTAGTAGCATTATCGCTTTCTTTGGCCTTGAAATAAGGTTGTGCAAAAGCCAAAATAATAAAGATCAATAATAGCAAACGACAAGCTAAAAGTAACCATTTTTTAATGGTAGAACTTTTGCGAGTTTCTATGGAAAGGGCTTTTAAAAACTGAACATTGGTGAAATATTCTTTTTTGAATTTTCGTAATTGAAAAAGATGTACCAAAATTGGGACAATCAATAACAACAGAAAATATAAAAGTTCAGGATGTTTAAAATGCATTGCGTGTAAATATTAATTACTTGATTTTGAATTGGCTTCAAAAAGCAGTGAATTGTTTCCAAAAATACAAATTTGTAAACAGTTACGAATGGACTTGATAGGATTTTTTCAATTGTTTACACTCGTATAATGGTTTTGGATATTAATATGTAAATTAGCATTTCTAAAAAAAAAATAATGAAAAAAGTCCTTTTATTAGTAATTGTACAATTGTTTTGTATTTCGTTTCAAGCACAAGAAAATAAATTTAATTTATTGATAGGTACTTATACTAAAAGTTGTGATAGTAAAGGGGTTTATGTGTATGATTTTGATGTTAATACGGGGGATTTTCGTTTTAAAAATGCCACCAATAACAAAACCGATAATCCCAGTTTTATCTCGGTTTCAGGTGATAATAAGGTTGTGTATTCAGCCAATGAAAATGGGATAGACAGTTATGTAAGTGCTTTTCGATACCATGCTTTATCAGGCAAATTAGATTTTATAAACAAAGAGAAAACTACAAGTGCAGGGCCATGTTATATTATTAATGATGAAAAAAATGTGATCACGGCTAATTATTCAGGAGGGAGTGTGGCTGTTTTTGGTAAAAATAATGATGGAGGAGTTACAGCGGTAAGACAGGTCGCAAAACAGTTTGGAAAAGGAATAAATTCCAAAAGACAGGATAAATCTCATACACACATGGTGCAATTTACTCCAGAATATAAATTTGTTTTAGCTACTAATTTAGGTAACGACAAAGTTTATTCCTATCTATACGATCCAAATACAAGAGAGCCATTAAAGTTAAAAGACAGTATTGCTTTCAAAGCAGGAAGTGGTCCTAGACATTTTACTTTTAGTAAAGACGGTAAAAAAGCGTATTTGTTGCAAGAATTAGATGGAACGGTATCGGTTTTAAAGTACAAAAACGGAAAATTGAAATTGGTACAAGAAACAACTGTTTTAGCTGATGGTTATAAAGAAAAATTTACAGCTGCGGATATTCATATTTCACCTGATGAACAGTTTTTATACGCTACAAATAGAAAGGAAGCTAATGATATTAGTTGTTTTAAAATTGTCAAAAATGGTAAACTTCAATTTGTTTCGAGAACGAGTACATTAGGGGACGGTCCTCGTAATTTTGCGATCGATCCAACGGGTAATTTTCTTTTAGTAGCGCATCAATTTTCGAATGAAGTGGTGATTTTTAAAAGAGACAAAACAACAGGGGAATTAATTGATACTGGCAAGAAAATCGAATTGTGTTCACCAGTTTGTTTGGTGTTTACTGCTATTAAGTAGATTGATTGTGAGTTTAAGGGGGGAATTCGTTATTGTTTTTTAATCATAGATTTTCTACCCATTGACTTTTTGAATGCAACTTGGAAGTTTAATTTTGAATTTGGATCGTACGCATGAGGGATAGAAGCAAGCTACCGAAGTAGCGCGGATAGCCCGACAGCAGACAGAAAAAAGGGCTACTAATCATACTGAATAGTAGCCCTTTTTTTTGGCTGGTGGCATGCCCTAATAATTTTTGGGACGTTATTTTTTCTTCTTCTTTTGTGCTCTTGTTTTTAGCATGTTTCGGTTAACAGAACCGTGGGTCTTCTTTTTGGTTTTAGACGGACCTCCAAGGTTGACTTTGGTATTCTTCTTAGCTTTTTCATGGAAAGCACCATCACCGTCTGGTTTTTTCTTTTTGTTAAATTTGATGACCTGACGTTCTTTTTCAGGTTCAATTAATTTCATTGATATTTCAACTTCTTCAGGAAAATCTTCAATCATCAATTCCATATTCATCAATACTTCAATTTCGACTTTCGCTTCTTCTTCCCTTGGAGTGATGAAACTAATTGCTGTTCCTGTAGCATCAGCACGACCTGTACGACCGATACGGTGCATGTACAATTCACCAAATTCAGGCATTTCAAAGTTGATGACATGAGTAATGTTTGAAATATCCAATCCTCTTGCCATAATATCCGTAGTAATCAGTCCGCGAAGATTACCTTCTTGGAAACTAGCCATGGTGGTCAAACGGTAATTTTGTGATTTATTAGAGTGAATTACACCAAATTGTCCTTCAAAATCTTCTTCGATACGCTCAAAAACCATATCCGAAATCTTTTTGTTATTCACAAAAACCAAGACACGACTCATGTCTTCGTTAGTGGCTAACAAGTGTTTCAGTAAATTTATTTTAGTATTAAAGTTGGGAACATTATAAGTGATTTGTGCAATGTTTTCCAATGGTGTTCCTGATGCTGAAAGGGTAACCTCTTCAGGATAATCAAAATAGTCATTCAAAACGGCATCAACTTCATCTGTCATCGTTGCAGAGAATAAGATGTTTTGACGTTTTTTGGGCATCATGGCTAATAGTGCTGTCAATTGGGTTCTAAAACCTAAGTTCAACATTTCGTCAAACTCATCAATAACCAGCTTTTGAATTTCTTCAAAACGTACTACGTTATCTAAGGCTAAATCCATGGTTCTACCTGGAGTTCCCACTAGGATATCCGTTCCTATGTACACATTTTTTTTCTGGGTATTGATATTAACTCCCCCAAAAATCCCAATAGTACGAACAGACATATATTTGGTTAATTTCTCGATTTCTTCGACTACTTGAACAACTAATTCACGAGTAGGAACGAGTATCACAATCTTAGGTGTATGCGTGGTAGTAAATTTATATAGCTTTAATAACGGCAGTAAATAAGCAAAGGTTTTTCCAGTACCTGTTTGCGCTATTCCCATCATATCACGCCCAGACATGATAACAGAAAATGATTTTTCTTGAATAGGAGTAGGGGTTTCAAATCCTAAATCCTCAACGGCTTTTAGTACTGATTTGGGAAGATTAAATTGCTCAAAAGTGCTCATAAAACGTATATTTTGTGCAAAGATACGTTTTTTATAAGGATACTAGCATTGGCATGAGAATGAGTTTAATTGTAACAATTAATTACTGAGTGTATTTGTCTATATAAAATTCCAATGTACTTATAATAATGGAGGCTGAATTAATCATTCCTAAAAACGTTTTTTTGTTGTGGTAAGTGATACTATATTTAATTTAGTATTTTTTTGTTTTTAGAAATAAATTCTTTGAGATTAAAGGGTTTGTTTATTAATTATTTAGATTAAAATCCTTCAAAAACACCTAATCCAAATAATGCAAAATCATATTTAGACGGGTCTATGGGGTCTAACTCACGAAGTTTTAAGTCTAATTCGGACAAAGCTTTACCATCATTTTGTTTTCGAGTTAGTAGTCCTAATTTACGTGCAACATTTCCAGAATGAACGTCCAATGGACAAGAAAGTGCCGCTGGTGAAATGCTTTTCCAAATTCCTAAATCAACGCCTTTATTATCTTGGCGACACATCCATCTCAGGTACATATTAATCCTCTTGGCTGCTGAATTATTCAAGGGATCTGAAATATGTTTCTGTGTGCGAGGTAAATGAGGAATCTCGAAAAAGGTCTTTTTGAATTTGGATATGCTTTTTTGCATCGAATGAGGTTCTTGATTTTGAGCAAAAACAGCTTCGAGACCATTATGGTTTTTATAAATATTTTGTAGGCTTTGGATAAAAAACGTAAAATCTAAGCTATTGAAAGTTCTGTGAACAAAAGATTCCAGTCGTTCTAGATCAGTATCCGTATGTGACATGATAAAATCATAAGGTGTATTCCCCATCAACTCCATCATCCGATGACTATTTTTGATAATCATCGTACGATTTCCCCACGCAATAGTAGCACTCAAAAAACCTGCAATCTCAATGTCCTCTTTTTGTGTAAATAAATGCGGAATTTGCACAGGATCACTTTCAATAAAATCAAGTGTGTTGTATTGAATTACTTTTTCGTCCAGAAAGTCTTTAAGTTCGGATTTGGTCATTTTTTTATTTGAAGTGCTTAAGAACTAAGGTTCTAAGAAGCTGAGTTTTTAAGTTTAAAAATTAAACATTTTGAGTATAGTTGGATATTTTTCATCTTCTAACTCCCAACTTCTAACTTATTTGCCCATCCACCATTACTAATTTCCTGTCAGCCATATTAGCTAGCTCTTCGTTATGGGTAACGATAACAAAGGTTTGTCCAAATTCATCACGCAGTTTAAAAAATAATTGGTGTAAGTTTTCGGCAGAATGTGTGTCTAAATTTCCCGAAGGTTCATCAGCAAAAATAATAGCAGGTTTGTTGATCAACGCTCTAGCTACGGCGACACGTTGTTGTTCTCCTCCTGAAAGTTCGTTAGGTTTGTGATTGATTCGGTGTGATAAACCTAAATAGTCTAATAATTTTTTGGCTTCCGTTTCCGTTTCTTTTTTGGGTCTATTAGCAATAAAAGCAGGAATGCAAACATTTTCTAAAGCCGTAAACTCAGGTAATAATTGATGAAATTGGAAAATAAAACCCAAATTCAAATTTCGGAATTTAGACAAGCTTTTATCGTTCATCGATAAAATATCCTGATTATTGATGTTTAGCTGGACATCATCTTTTGTAGCGGGATGATCCAAAGTGCCCAAAATTTGTAAAAGTGTTGTTTTTCCAGCTCCCGAGGCACCTACAATAGAAACGATTTCGCCTTTTTGTATGTGTAAATCGACTCCCTTTAAAACTTGAAGTTGGTCGTAATATTTATGTAAATTTTTTGCCTGAATCATTTGAATCAATTTTAGCAAAGAAACAAAGAATTTAATAATTTGGCGAAGGAAATAAGGAAGAGTATTTATAAATTTTAGTTAAAACAAAAGAGTTCTGTCCTTTGAATAGCTTAAATTTGAATAGCAGTCATAACTTTTAAGAAAATAAGATGTATAAAATGGATGAAATTGAAGTAGCAATATTAGCAGGAGGTTGTTTTTGGTGTACTGAAGCAGTTTTTTTAGAGTTAAAAGGGGTGCAGAAAGTGGCTCCAGGGTACATTGGAGGTAAATCACCTAATCCTACCTATAAAGAGATCTGCACTGGTCAAACAGGGCATGCAGAAGCCATACAAATTGTATTTAATCCTAATGAAATATCATTTGCAACACTTATGGAGGTATTTTTTGTGACACATGACCCTACAACATTAAACCGTCAAGGAAATGATGTTGGAACACAATATCGAAGCGAAATTTTCTATACAAATGAAAGTCAAAAAGAAATTGCTGGTGATTTTATCAAATTACTAACAGAAGAAGAGGTATTCCCTAGTCCAATTGTGACCAAAATCTCAGAAGCGACTACTTTTTATGTTGCTGAAGATTATCATCACAATTACTACAATGGAAATAAAGAACAAGGATACTGTTCCTTTATAATCACTCCTAAAATTCAAAAGCTTCATAAAGTTTTTAAAGATAAACTGAAAGAATAACTATGGGTTAAAGGTTGTAGTCTAGTATAAAAGTTAAAAGGGCTATTAGTAAACAAAGAGGAGAATAATATTTGGTATCGTTGATGCCAAATTTTGTTTCTTTATATTTCTTAAAAAAACCAATGTAATTGAATTCACCAATTGCTCTTATTATGAATAAACTTATAATTATTTTTAATCCGTATTGATTAAGAAAGTAAGGGAGTTTAATAGGTAGAATCCCCACGCGAGTTAAATAAAATAATCCAATAGTGAATAAAGCCATCCCAACAATACTGGTCGGAATTACTCCTGGGAATTGTGGGTTTTTGTCGCCTGGTTTTGTCGGGAAAACTGATCCAACACCCCATTTACCACCCAAAACCCAATAGAAATGAATTCCAGAAAGGAATAAAAAAATCGTGAACAAAGTAATTGCTAGTGTAGTAATCATTTTTTTTATTTAAATAAAAATCCAAATCCCATTTTATGTAACATCTTTTTTTCAAATTCCCAAAAGAATTTAAATTGTCCAAAAAGAAAACCAATCAAAACTAATAAAACTTGGTATATTGGGAAAATTAAAATTAATCGAAAAGGAGTAAAAAGTAATCCTAAATCACTTTTATAAATCCCCATCCAGCCACAGACAATGGTAGATAACAAAGCTGACGTGGAGCCTGTAATGGCAAAAACGATAATGATAATTGTCAATTGAAAGTTTGATTCAATTGCCCAGCGTTCTTTTAATTTTTTCATTTTATTTTGAATCCTTACAAATATAAGAACATTATCTCAGAGGTGCATTACCGTACAGTTTTTGTTTGTAAGTATTTTGAAAAAAAATCATATAATTATAAATCAGGTAATTGACTTCGTATCCGTAATTAATGTGTGGATCATAGTTTATAGTCATTTCGTATAATCTGGGACTATACCTCTGGGGTTGAAGGACTCGATTATTCCATTCATTAACGTAAAAAAGGTTTTTGTTCTCTAAATAGGCTTGTGTATGATAATTTCGTGGAAATGCACGACTTGTTAACCAGCTGTTAAAACCAGAGTCAATAATAATCACTTCATATTCAAGTGAATCATTAGCAATTCGAATGGTATCCCCTTGCGTTATGTTTGTATTTGGATGTTGAACTAGCGATTTGCTTCCAGTACAACTGATTAATGCAATAATAAATAGGATAAAAAAGAAATTCCACTTTTTCATTTGAATAAATTAATCTAAAATTACAAAATAGAATTTTGTCAATAGGTGTTTTTAATGAAAAAAAACTATATCTGATTGATATAAAGTCTTCTAATGGATATTAGAATGAAAATAAATACAGAATAAACAATAAAAAAAGGTACGATTACTTCAATCCAATCAAACACTAACATAAAAGTGATAATTAGTAATTGAAATCCTAACCCATATAAAGATACGAAAGTCATAAACCAGTTAGGAAAGGTTTTAACTTTATAAGCATTTGGGTCCAAACTGTGAATGATTTGATCAAATTTCCCGTAAACAATAGTATAAATAAAAAACATAATATTTACTGATTTCTGTTTTTCACCGGGCAATGCTTTTGGTGTTTTGTATTCGAATATTTTACTAGTGGCATCTCCTCCAACAGATTTATTTCTCAAAATCACATAGTAGTAATTGTATAATGTTCCTTGCAGTTGAATACAGATGAAAGCAATGATAGTAAATACAAATGAAGTTTTGGAAACATAACAAATAGTTGATAAAAACATCAAATTCAGTATTATGTCAAAAATACTGTCCAAATAACGTCCTGTATAAGAAGGCGTGTTTTTTATGCGAGCCAATTCGCCATCAGCTGCATCGATAATGGATTTCAAAATAATGAAAAAACCAGCCCAATAATAATGATTTTGCAAAATACAGTAAATAGCAATTAAGCCTGAAATACCAAAGAGTAAAGTAACATCAATAGGAGTGAAGCGGGTATTTTTTAATTGCTTAGCAAGGAATGTCCCAAAAGGTCTTCCGTAATCTGATAAATCAATAAATTGGTCTTTTGAGGCGAGTTTTGACATTTTTGTATATAAACAAAGAAATGTGACAATATAGTCAAGTAATAAAGATAGTAAAAAACAGGTTATTTAGGCAGATCAATCACATGAGTTTATTTACCGCAAATTCGCAAATTTTTTTTAAATGATTTTGATTTTAAATTGCTTTAAGCGGAATTAGCGCAAATTTGTTGTCACTATTAAAAATACAATATATTAAAAAAATTTGCGAATTTGCGGTTTTTTTTACTATTTAGATAGTCTGTGTAACGTATAAGTCATGGTTGCTAACAAGAAAAAAGCATTGATTTGATGCGCTAATCCCAACCATAACGGAACGTGAAGCAATAAAGTTAATACTCCCAAAAGAAATTGTACCAAAACTAAAATTAATAATAGATTGATTCCTTTGATTTGACCGTGATCTAAAATGGCTGTTTTGCTTTTAAAATAGAGTAATGCAATAAAAAATACAACAACATAAGCCAACGTACGATGTACAAATTGAACACCACTTTTACCTTCAATAAGATTCAATAAGAGCGTTTTTTGTTCGATAAACACACTGTCGTGAATGAATTGTCCGTCACTCATTAAGGGCCAATGGTTGTGAATCAATCCAGCATTCAAACCAGCAACAAAACCTCCATAAATAATTTGAAGTAATAAAAAAACAAGAGCGTAACGGGCTGTTTTTCGTAAATTCAAATTGGGTAGTTTTCGGGTTGGATAAATTAAATCCAAAGCAACCCATAATGTATAGGCAAACGTGATAAAAGCAAAAGTAAGATGAAGAGATAATCTAAAATGACTGACATCAGGGTTGTCAATTAGTCCGCTTCTAACCATAAACCAACCTAAAAAACCTTGAAAACCACCCATAAAAAGTAATATCAAGCATTTTTTTATAGTAGCTGAATCTAATTTCTTTTTGATTAAAAAGTACACAAAGGGAATTAAGAAAACCATTCCAATAATGCGACCAATAAAACGGTGAAACCATTCCCAGAAATAAATAAATTTATAATCTGAAAGTTGGAAATCATTATGAATATTGATTTTTTGATATTCAGGGAATTTCTTGTATTCTTCAAAAGCCGCATTCCATTTGGCTTCGGTAAGCGGAGGGAAGGTGTCGGTTACTAAATGCCAGTCGGTCATCGATAAACCAGAGTTCGTCAATCGGGTGATTCCACCCACAGTTACCATCAAAAATAACAGGAAGCATCCTGTAAGTAACCAGTAGATAACAGATTTGTTTTGTGTCATTCTTTTTTAGTTTCTGAGATTCTGAGTTCCTAAGAGACTAAGAACCTAATGTTTATTATTTTTTATAGTTTATAAGATTCAGAGTTTCTATGGGAGACTAAGTATCTAAAGTTTATTATTCATTGTTTATTTACTTAGTACTTTATTGCCTCAGTACCTCAGTTACTTAGCTACTTTCTTCAACCCTAACTTCTCGGCTCTTTTTAAAACAAAAGCATAAGCCGCATCATATTCATTAGGGATTTCTCCTTCCAGAATTGCTTCTTTTACAGCTTCTTTGAGCATTCCAATTTCTCTTGAAGGTTTCAAATCAAAAATTTCCATGATTTGTTCTCCAGTGATAGGTGGTTGAAAATTACGGATAGAATCTTTCTCCTCCACTTCTACAATTTTTTGGCGAACAATGATAAAGTTGTTATGGTACTTTTTGAATTTATTTGGGTTTTTAGTGGTGATATCCGCCTCGCAAAGGGTCATCAAATCTTCTACATCTTCGCCAGCATCAAAAACCAATCGACGCACCGCCGAATCCGTAACTAAATCCTGTGACAAAACAATAGGACGCGAGCTCATCATCACCATTTTTTGAACAAATTTCATTTTTTGATTCAAAGGCATGTGTAAGCGTTCGAATATTTTTTTGACCATTTTACCACCCAGGAATTCGTGACCGTGAAACGTCCAACCTTGTTTTTTATTGAATCTCTTCGTTGGTGCTTTTCCAATGTCGTGCAACAATGCCGCCCATCTTAACCAAACATCCTCTGTATTGGGGCAAATATTATCTACTACCTC
>NZ_JBAWDL010000249.1:0-5204 GCF_049590715.1 Flavobacterium sp. | reverse complement strand
CCTTTATCATAAGACATCAGCGAAATTTTGGCCAATTGATTGTGTAGTACAGTACCGTCTGCATTAAACTTAGCAAAATTTGAGGACTTGCGATCATATGTGTCCCGATTAATCCAATCGTGTAAATACAACAAAGACACATTGGTACCCAAAGGATTATTTCTTTGTTTCCAATAGTCTACATCCTTTCCTTGATTCCAATTTTTTCCGTTTCTAAAGGTCACATACCAATGTTTTCCTCCGTCTTTGCTACGCCACAAACAACCTGGCATAAAATTATTTCGTGAAGCATTTGAGAACATATTGACCAAATATAAATTATTCGCATCATTAGGATCTACTGTAATATCATTAAAACGATAGGTAAGACTTTTGGGTAATTCTGGAAACATCTTCTGTGCTTTGTCAATCGACACCCCAAAAAAGTACCCCACAACATTATAATAACTTCTTAGTATACTTTTATCATCTGCAAACTGAGTCATATCAACCGCTAAATCGCCATTTATATTTACCCAATTTTCGCCTTTATCGGTACTTTTAAAGATACCGCCAGCCGCATCTTTGATGGTTTTACCATCGGCTTGCCACAACACACTAGCAATCACATATAGGGAAACCTGATTTGTTTTTTTATCGTGATGCATTGTAAACGAACGAATCACATCCGTATCGATTCCTTTTATTTTAAGTTCCCAATGGTTCCCTGCATCGGTACTTTTATAAAAACCATAATTGGAATTGGCGTAAATAGTATTGGTATCCACAGGATCCACAATAACAGTTTCAATTTCAGCCTTAGGATTCAAACCTGAATTGATTAATTCCCAACTTTTTCCTTTGTCGGTACTTTTCCAAATTTTACCTTGACTATTTTCATCGATATAAGTACCGTGAGGTTGTTCTTTGCTAAAAAGGATTCGTCCCCAGTCTCTCATTCGGCCAGCTCCTACATACCAAACATTTTCATCTTTTGGATTCACAGTAATACACGACAATCTGGATTTACCAAAAACCGAGACCATGGCTTCGTTTTTAATCCACGTCTTTCCTTTATTATTTGTATAAAAAACACCTTGAGCTCGTGAATCAGTACAAAAACCAAAATTGGGATTTTGTCTCGAAAAATCGATGCTATTGAACTCATTTGGCCCACGGGTTCCCATTCTTATATAGGGACCGTCTTCGTCTAAAACAGTTTCATAAGTTAGTCCTTTATCTGTAGTCACATAGGAATTTCCCATATTTGGAGAGATAAACAACCGATTAGGATCCAATGGATGCCAAAAAGCCGATTTATTATTACCGCTCATTCCAGGACCAAATTGTGTCCATACAATAGCGGGATTTGAAACGACATCTTCTTTTTTTAATTTTCTAAAAAAATCTTTTTGAGCTGTGGCCAACGTTGTTCCAGCAAGGAGAATAAGTATGACTAATATATTTCTTTTCATTTTTTACTATTTCTTTTAAATCTAATTAATTCCGAGATCCTTTTAATTTATATTTCGTATATCGTCATACCATTCATATTTAACGAGGGATTCTTCAATCCTTTGAATCGTACTTTAAATACTTTAGAATTTTTTACCATTTCTATATTTTAAATTGCAATATCATTAGGCATGCTATTATTCTACACATACACAAATGATTGTTGAATAAAGCAAAAGGTATCTTATGAAAACAGCATCTTTTTTTCAAAAACTTATTTTTCGGTTCCAATTCTTTCTAATTGTTTTTTGCTTAAACCTTGTCTAAAATATTCTTCGGGAGTATGTTGCACACGGTGTTCTTTCATTTCGGGATCGTTCATATCTTGACTTAAATCACAATCGAAACGCACGAGCATCGAATTGAATTTGTCATATCCTGACACGTTGATAAAATGTGCCAATCCCCAAGTAATCCCTCTACCATCTTTAGTATTCGTAAAAGCATCAGGAATATAAGGACCTGCCGCATAAGGCATTAATTCGGTAATTGAAGCAATTTCAAAATTAACGCCATCCTTAGCGTATTGAATGGTGTTATGCTCGTTTCCATCTTTATAAACTAAGGCAGCAATACCCGTTTGAAACGGAAAAAGTGAGGTTTCGTGTCCCGAAGTGATGACTGGATTAAGTTTGTTTTTAGTGAAAGGCCCCAAAGGATTATCGGCTGTAGCGAGTCCTTGCATGCGAACCCAATTGGGATTTTTATCAAAATCGGATTTGTAATACAGGTAGATTTTTCCTTTATAAACCAATGGATATGGGTCGTGAATGGAAAAATGATCCCATTCTCCTTTTGCCCCATTTGGAATGACTATTTTATTGTAAGGAGTCCAAGGTCCATCTGGCGAATCAGCATAGGACACTGCTACTGGGCAATCATCACCACGTGTTCCACTTGCTTCCATAAAACCTTGATAGTACATATAATATTTACCTTTCCATTCCAATATATCTGCTGTAGTAACGGCACGCCAACCTAGTTGAGGTTTAGGTGGACGAGGAATAGCAACTCCTTTTTCTTCCCAAGTAAAACCGTCTTTGCTGGTAGCATACCAAATCTCGGCCAAATCCCAATCAGCAGACGGAATGGTATCATTGCTCTTTTGAGCTCCTTGTGGAGGTGTAGGTGTGTTTCTATAGGTATACCAAACATAATATTTACCATTGGCAAAGATAATTTTTGAAGGGTCTCTACGTGAAATTGTTCCATCATGATTGTGGTAATCAAACCCTTTTAGTTTGGTATACTTAAATTGAGAAAACAATTCGTTGTCTTCGGGTTTTGGAGCAGGATATTTGGTATAAATACGCTCCATGGCTGCACTCATTTCTCGCTTTGGTTTTTCTTTAGGCAAAATATAAGGAAAACCGCCTTGATTTTGGCTATACAAATTTTGGTTTAATGCTATAAAGAGAAAACTTCCCAAAGCAACTATTTTGCTTGTCTTTTTCATTGTAAAGTTCTTTTTAAGGCTATACTATTATTTTTTAGTCTGTCTATTATTTATTGGAAAAGTTCCCTAACACTACTTTTTGAGGGTTTTATAATCATCATTTTATTCATTGAAACTTTAATCTCAACAATATTTTCGAATTGAATCTAAGAAACTATTTCACTTTTTGTAAGTCATTAAAGTATTCTTTTTTCCAAATAATAGGTTCTTTCATGCCTTTGAACCAAACTCCAAATTCTTTAGACATTTTGGCCACCAACTCTTTATTTTCGGCTGCAACATTCTTGGATTCAGTTGGATCTTTTTCTAAGTCGAATAATTGTACGGCTCCAAATTCGAACATTTGTACTAATTTCCATTTTCCACTTCGTACTGCCCATGTAGCGGGAGCATCATCTTTAGAGTACTCTTCATCCATTTTTTCTTTGAAAGCACCTTCCGATCTTGGTACGTGAGAACCTGCCCAAAAAAGGGATTTGTGAACTTCATTTTTATTTTTGGAATTAAATATAGGTAGCAAATTCGTTCCATCCAAAATAATGTTCTTTGGTTTTTCAATAGAAGCTGCTGCTAAACTGGTAGTTAAGATATCCAATGAATACACCATTTCCGAACGAACCTGTCCTTTAGGAATCTTAGCTGGCCATTTCATTAAAAACTGAACATGGTAACCACCTTCCCATTGTTCTCTTTTGAATCCTCTCCAAGGAGCATTGCTACCTTCCCACCAAGAAGGCAAACCACCATTATCACTCAGAAAATAAACCAAGGTATTTTCTTCAAGTCCGCTTTCTTTTAATGTTTTTAGAACACGACCTACTCCTTCATCCAAGGCATCTACCATTGCCATTTGGGTGGCTATATTTTTAGGAAAACCTTTGGCTGTATATTTAGCTACATAATCTACCGGCGCTTGATTTGGACCATGCACAGCATTATAGGCAAGGTACATAAAGAACGGTTTTTTGTTATTTTTTCCTTCTTCGATAAAATTTACGGCTTCATCTGTAAACTGAAAAGTCAAATACTTATGTTTGGTCACTTTGGTTTTACCATCAAATAAAATAGGCGAATTGAAATAATCCGTTTGGGCACTATTAAAACCATAATATTTATCAAATCCTCGATCTATAGGATGCTGTCCTTCATTTTTAACACCTACGTGCCATTTCCCAATAGCTGCTGTTCTATAACCTGCTTCATGAAAATAAGTTCCCATTATTTTCTCGGAAGCAGGAACTCCAGGTCCTTTTTGTGTGTCGCAGTTGGCGTAAATACCAAAACGTTGTTGGTATCTACCTGTTAACAATCCAGAACGAGAAGGCCCACAAACAGAAGCCGTAACATACCCTTCTGTAAAAGTGGCACCATCTTTAGCAATGGCATCAATATTAGGAGTAGCTAATTTTGCTTTTCCGTTAGTATATACGCCTGTTGTAGCATATCCTAAATCATCGGCTACGATTACAAGTATGTTAGGACGAGATGTCCCATTTTTTTGTGCTTTTACTGTAGTTATCGTCAACAACAATAAAAAAAAGAATCCTATTCTATTCATATTATTTTTTCTTAATTTATAAAATAGTAATGCAAAAACATTACGTTATACTTTGAATTCAAAAAGACAAAAAGGTTTAATTAAAAAAAATTAAATTTTATTTTTTTTAAACAATCAAACCACTTATAATCAATTAGTTAAATAAAATAAAAGATCACCACAAATAGTCAAAATAACTACTTATGGTGCTCCTTATTTCATATGTGAAATTTAAAAAAACTATTTCGTTTCAATCACAATTTGAGTGCTTTTTAACGATTTAGAATTGGCTTTTAAGCTAATCGTACCTGTTTTTTTAGATGACTTTAAAATGGCTAAACACATTCCATTAAACGCTTTTCTTTGGTTACCCTGAAAAGATTCTAAACTGATTTGATTTCCGTTATCGACACCTACAATTGAACCTTCTCCTTTAACATCAAAAGTTACCAAATTATCAGCCAGCGGACAGAAATTACCGTCTTTGTCTAATATTTTCACGGTTACGTACGCTAAGTCTAATCCGTCAGCATCAATTTTACTTCTGTCAACAGATAAACTGATTTTAGCAGGTTTTCCAGCTGTTGTGATGACTTCTTCATTGACTTTTTTACCCTCTTTATAACCTACTACTTTTAAAGTACCTGAGGCATAAGGAACATTCCATGACAAACGGTATTTTGACTGAAAAGTCTTTGGTTCGTAACGACTAAAACC
>NZ_JBAWDL010000248.1:0-10952 GCF_049590715.1 Flavobacterium sp. | reverse complement strand
GTATCCTTATGAGATTAGAAATGGGCAATTGTATTTTATTAAGGAATATTATGAGCATAATATTGGGCAATCCATTTTATTCGATCCCAAAACTAAAGGAGTGGCGTACAATACCGAAAAATACACTTCGATAACCACTAGAACCAAAACTAAGATTCAAAATAATGTTAAAAACATCAATTACAAATATACCGTAGATCCACGATCTCCAGAGAATTCTAGAGTTGGTATGGAGGATCGATTGGTAGTTGAACAATTGAAACCAGGCTTGTTGCTTGTACACAATCACGGAAAAAAAATGCCTGAAGTAGGGCTGATTTTAACGATGAAAGGGGAACAAGGACAAAATAGATTTGCACCTGCTTTTCATGTGGTATCTACTAAAAACTTTGAAGGGTTAAATGTTGCTATTCACCACGCTTGTGGTATGGGAATCATTGTAGAGAACTCAGAGAATATTACTTTGGATGATTTTAATGTAACGCCATCGCAAGGCAGAATCATTTCTACCACTGCTGATGCCACACACTTTGTAGGGTGCAGAGGAAAAATTACAATCAAAAACTCTACATTCAATAACCAACTGGATGATGCGGTGAATGTGCATGGAACCTATCAAGAGGTTGTTGATATTCTAGGCGAAAACAGCATCGGAATCAAAGTGGGACACTACCAGCAACAAGGTTTTAGCATTGGAGTTCCAAACGATCAAATAGGATTGGTCAACTTACATCATTCTTTCTTTGAATATGATAAATTGACATTGAAATCCATCGAAAAAATCAACAGCCGTTACCAAATTATCACTTTCAACGAAAAAATCCCAGCGTCTTTGAAAGTGGGAGATTATATCGAAAATATGTCGGCTTATCCAGAGTTGTTGGTTCAAAATTGAAACATCTCTAAAAACAGAGCCAGAGGATTATTGCTTTCGACACCAAGAAAAATTGTGATTGAAAACAACTTTTTCGGCACCGAAATGGCAGCGATTTTAGTACCTGTAGAAAGTGGATATTGGTACGAATCTGGTAGTGCTTTGGATTTGACCATTCGAAATAACATCTTTCAAGATTGCAATATTGGTGGACAAAATAGAGGGATCATCCGTTTTGAAACCGATGATGAAAGTAAAAATATTGCTTTCAAAAACATTTTGATCGAAAATAATAAAATCAATCAATTTGATAATTTGATCATGGAAGTAAATAATACTGATGGTCTTACATTCAAAGGAAATACGATTACAAATTCTGGTACTTATAAGATGTTATTTCCAGAGAATGCTGCTTTTTCTGTTAAGACTTCAAAAAATATCATTTTTAAAAAAAATACTTACTTAGGAAAAGCCAATCCAATTCTAAAAACCGATGGTTCTGTGCCTAATTTAAAATTTAAATAATAAAGATGAAAACATTTCTAAAAATAGTTTTAGTCACTAGTTTATCAATCGCTAGCATCCACTTGCATTCGCAAAACAAATCTAAACCCAATGTGATCTACATTTTAGCGGATGATTTAGGTATTGGAGATTTGAGTTGCTATGGACAAACCAAATTTGAAACGCCAAATATTGACAAATTAGCGGCTAGCGGAATAAAATTCACACAACATTATAGTGGCTCAGCTGTTTGTGCGCCTTCTCGTTCTTCGTTGATTACGGGGCAACATACAGGACATACATCTATCAGAGGAAATCTGGAAAGAGGGAAAGATCTCGAAGGTCAAGTCCCAATGGATGGTACTGAAGTTACCATTGCAGATGTATTCAAAAAGGCAGGTTATGCAACTGGTGCTTTTGGAAAATGGGGATTAGGATTTATTGATTCTGAAGGAGATCCGTTAAACCAAGGTTTTGATGAGTTTTATGGCTACAACTGCCAGCGTAAAGCACACCGTTATTTTCCTCCATATTTATGGCATAATAAGGAAAAAGTATTTCTAAAAGGTAATGATTACACGAATAAAATAACATATGCTCCAGACGAAATTCAGAAAGCCACTTTAGCTTTTATTACTAAAAATAAAAACAAACCATTTTTTGCGTATGTGCCTTTTGTCTTGCCTCATGCGGAGATTATTTCGCCAGAAGATGCTGTTTATAATGCATTCAAAGGGAGGTTCAAAGAAGACAAACCATTTGTTATGCCAAACGATTATTTGTCTGATTATGGACCCAATATGGTGGAATACAAATACGCTTCACAATTAGCACCTCATGCGGTTTATGCTACGATGGTTACACATTTAGATAATTATGTGGGGCAAATTATGGCTAGGTTAGACGAACTAGGAATTGCTGATAATACCTTAGTCATTTTTACCAGTGACAATGGACCAGCTACTGAAGGAGGTGCTGATCCTAAGTTCTTCAATGCCACATTAGGCATGCGAGGAGTAAAAAGAGATTTGTATGAAGGCGGAATCCGTGCGCCATTTATTGCGGTTTGGCCTCATAAGATTAAAGGAGGAACAACCTCAGATTTGATTTCAGCTTTCTGGGACATGAAACCCACTTTTGCAGAAATAACAAATGTAAAAGAATTAGGAAATACAGACGGAATTTCTTTATTGCCTACTTTTTTAGGTCAAAAAAATCAAAAACAACATCCGTATATGTACTGGGAATTTCCTCAAGCGGGTGGGCGTAAAGCGGTACGTTTAGAAAACTGGAAAGGTGTAATTTATAATATTGAAAAGAAAGAGAATCCTGCATTTGAATTGTATGATTTAAGTAAAGATCCTTTTGAAACGAAAAATTTGGCGACACAAAATCCTAAAATTGTAGCCGAAATGAAAGCCATTATGAATAAGGAACATACGGATTCGGTATTGTTCCCAATGAAATAAAAATTAGTTTAGTTAGTTGGTTAGGTTCATAAACGATTCTAGAAGAATACTCTTTTAGGGTCGTTTTTGTTTATAATCATTTTTTTGAAAACAGAGAAAAAGAGGGTATTTATTTCGGTTAAAATAGTTT
This sequence comes from Flavobacterium sp., assembly GCF_049590715.1. Lineage (GTDB taxonomy): Bacteria > Bacteroidota > Bacteroidia > Flavobacteriales > Flavobacteriaceae > Flavobacterium. Next base: position 7,975 of record NZ_JBAWDL010000248.1, on the reverse strand, counting down.
AATTTGTTGATGATAATTTATAGATATGGGATTCAAACATTTATTTAGCGCTAAATTAATGTGGTTATTACCACAAAGAAATGACATGGATACGGCGAAAAAATATTCTAAACGTCATACTATTAGCATAGAAGGAAAGCCGATTTTAAATGTTTCAGCTGCCAAAGTTTTTAAAGGAGATTCTAATTTATACAATCCAGAAGATTTATTACTCAGTAGTCTTGTGTCCTGTCATATGATGTCTTACTTGTATGTTTGTAGCCAAAACGGCATTGAAGTGCTATCTTATGTGGATAATGCCGAAGCAACTCTTGAAGTTTCTGCGGATGGTAGCGGGCGTTTTGTGGAAGTGAGACTCTTTCCTAAAGTAAGTATTAGCCAAAAAGAAAAAATGGACTTGGCACTAGACTTACATAAAAAGGCGAACCAACTCTGTTTTATAGCAAATTCCTGTAATTTTCCGATTTTACATTTTCCTGTTTGCAAAGAAGAATAAAAAGAATGTTAGGTATAAAGTAGCTGCAGTTTCGGGAGTTGCAAGACTGTTATTACTGCAAGCTGATAGAATGAATAAGAAAAAAATACTGCTTTTTTTATAAAGGAATACACTAATTACATAGTTGTCTTTTCTATTTTTTTTAAAAATATTAGAGAATGACCAGCTATTGTTTTGACTAAATGTAATTTAAAAAGTTTAAAGCGATTGCTGTTTTTTATTTTGTTTGCTGTTTTAAAGTTTAACTTTGTAAATGAAAAATAAATGCTGATTGTACTCAAGTTCCCCTAGCCCTGATGGTAGCGGCATCCTTTTGTGAAGCGATAGCGGAACAAAAGATATAGCGGACAGCAGGATAAAGCTCCTAAAAATAGATCGTAATGAAAAATGTGTTGAAAATTGTACTATTCGCCGTGTTGATGGTGTCTTGTAAACAAAAAATAGTACCAGCCGATGTAGCAAAACTCAATGGCTACTGGGAAATTGAAAAAGTAGATCTTGCTGATGGTGCCGATAAGAATTATAAACTAAACGAAAATTTTGATTATTTTGAAATGAAAGGCAATCAAGGTTTTCGAAAAAAAGTAAAACCACAATTAGACGGGACTTTTATTGCAAATGATACCTACGAAAATGTGAAAGTACGTTTTGAAAAGGAGAAAGTTTTTTTAGATTCTTCGACTGATTTTGCCAAATGGACTGAGGAATTAGTAACCCTGACGGATGACGAGTTAGTCATTAAAAACGACGAGAATAAAGTGTATCATTATAAGAAAACGGAAGCAATAAACTTAACAGGAAATGGCGAAAAGACTAAATAATGATAGCCCGATTGGGGATATTTTGAATAAAATTATCCAAGTGAATAAGCTACAATCAGGTATGGATCAAATTGATGTAAAGGATGCTTGGGCAAATTTGATGGGAAATGGTGTGAATAGTTATACTCAAAATGTGGTGTTGAAGGGCAGTACTTTGTATGTGGAGTTGACTTCGTCCGTATTGCGAGAAGAATTGAGTCACGGTAAATCAAAAATCATCAAAATGATTAACGAGGAGTTACAACGAGATGTGGTGACAAATGTGGTATTGAGATAAAGATTTTAGATTCAGGATTTTTTATTTAGGATATAGGAATGTAAATCCTAAATAAAAAAAATCCAGATTTCTTAATTTTTAAAACTGCTCTCTTCCTGCAAAATGAAAAGCACCTTCGATAGCAGCATTTTCATCGCTGTCAGAGCCGTGAACTGCATTTTCTCCCATAGAAGTAGCGTATATTTTACGGATAGTACCTTCGGCAGCATCAGCGGGATTAGTAGCTCCAATTAATTTTCTGAAATCTTCTACTGCATTTTCTTTTTCTAAAATAGCCGCTACGATAGGACCACTAGACATGAAGTTAACTAACTCTCCGTAGAAGGGTCTTTCAGCATGTACGCTATAAAAAGTTTGTGCATCAGCAACAGTTAATTGAGTTAGCTTTAGTGATACGATTTTATATCCTGCATTTGTAATCATTGCTAAGATACTTCCAATGTGACCATTTGCAACTGCATCTGGTTTAATCATAGTAAAAGTTCTGTTTGTAGTCATTTTTTATCGGTTTTGCGTAAAAATAATAGTTTTAGAAAGATATTTTTAAATTAATTCGTTTTAAAAAGTAGAATTTGTCAAAATGAGTATCGATTTTTGGATTTATAAAATCAAGATATTAAATTTTTGTTCCAAAGGTTTTAATTCCGCCATCAATTTTGGAATTAAATTTATGCCTTCTTCTACATAAAATTCCGAAAAATTAGCTTGACGTTCTTGCAAACTTTTATTTGCGAATAATTCGTTTTGCAAGTCGGTAGCGCGTTTCAGTTGGTCGTGTAGTTTTCTTTTTTGAGCCTTTAAAAGTCGTTTTTCAAGATTTTCTAATCCTTTTAGTTGTTTTACTTCCTGTGCTTTTACTGCACCAGTAAAAGATTTATCCGTGTGAGAAGCAATTTCAAAAAGATGTTCAAACTGTTTTTGAAGTTGTTGTTTTTGAGCCGTTAAATCAATTGGAAATGCGCTCAGTTTTTGGGTTAGGTTATTTTCTAAAATGGATTGTTTCGAAAATAAATCTTCCCAAGTTAAGTCCAGTTTGTCAGCCCTGTGCGCTTGTTTTTGGGTTACTAATAAAACCGAATTACGGACTAAAAGGATTGGAAACGAAACGTTGACCGCTTCAAAAAATGATTTTAATTCGAGCCAATAGGCAATTTCACCTCCTCCTCCAATGTAACAAAGATTAGGTAAAATAACTTCTTGGTACAAAGGTCGCATAATCACATTAGGACTGAATTTTTCAGGATGGCTTTCGACTAAATCCAAAATTTCTGCTTTTTTAAATTCAATGCTTGTATTGTTGACTTTGTAGGTATCGTTTTCGAAAACAATGCGCTCTCGCAAATGATCTTCAATATAAAACAAATTGATTTCACGTGGGTTCACCTGAATATTATAATCGCTCAATTGTTGAATTGCTTCGGTTACTTTTTTATAAGCGGTTTGTTGGAGTAATTCTTCTTTTAGATAGGGAACGAAATGTTTTTTTAAATCGGTATGATCAGCATCTAGAATGACCAAGCCGTATTCTCCAAAAAGAGCATTCGCTAAATGGCGTGTAGCATTGGCTAAATTATCGTGTTGTAAATAAGCTTCTTCAAAAAGTTTTTTTAAAGCAGTGGCATTGGTTGTAGAACCTAATTCTTGAGCATATATTTCAAAAAAATGATCTAAGCCCTCAGTAGCTAATCTTCCAACGGGGCCTGAACTTTCAACATTCCATTGAAACTTTTTTCCTTTAAAGTTAAAGTAATTGATTTCGTCAAAATCATGGTCTTCTGTCGCCATCCAGTAAATAGGGACAAAGTTTGAAGCGGGATAAGTCTCTTTTAATTCTTTGGTCAAATTAATGGTCGAAATGATTTTGTACAAAAAATACAAAGGCCCACTGAATAAATTGAGCTGGTGTCCTGTTGTTATAGTAAAGGTATTGTTTACTTTTAACGCCTCGATGTTTTGTTTGGTCAAGTCGGAAACAGTTGTGTTTTGATACTGTTCGTGCAAAACCGAAACTAAAGAGGCTCTAATACCTTCGTTAAAATTGTTCTTTTTTTCCTGTAATTGTTCTTCAAAATTTTCCAAACTAGGAAACCGATTGTATAAGGAACGAATATTTGATTTTTGATTCAAATAATCATTCATTAAAGGGGTGAAATATCCTGAATTTTGATAGCTGATACAGTCGGTTGGCATGTTTTGTATTTCTAAATTTACTGCTAAAATAAGAAAACTATAATGATGTTTTTAAGGATTATGAAATGTTTAGGAAATCAAGAGGAAAGTTGTTTGAGCTATTAATAATTATTCCCTTATTTTTGTACAAAACAAAATCCTCTTGAAACCAAAACTTCTTTTAATTACGCCTCCTTTTACACAATTGAATACGCCTTATCCAGCAACGGCTTATATAAAAGGTTTTTTAAATACTAAAAACATTGAAACCGTTCAGGCTGATTTAGGTATAGAAGTAATTTTACAATTATTTTCGAAAGAAGGTCTTGAGAAATTGTTTAAAGTTCAAAGTTTAAAGTTTAAAGTTCAAGACGTTTCGGATAATTCCAAGCGAATTATTGCTCTTCAAGACGAATATATCAAAACGATTGATTCGGTGATTGCTTTTTTACAGGGAAGCAATCCTACTTTGGCACTTCAAATATGTCAAGAAGATTATTTGCCTGAAGCGTCACGTTTTGCACAATTGGAGGAATTAGATTGGGCTTTTGGAACGATGGGAACTCAGGATAAAGCCAAGCATTTAGCGACCTTATACCTTGAAGATATATCCGATTTTATTGTAGAATGTGTCGATGCAAATTTTGGTTTCAGTCGTTATGCCGAACGTTTGGGACGTTCAGCTAATTCGTTTGATGAATTGTATGAAGCATTAGAACAAGAACCAACTTATATTGATGAAGTACTGCTTTCGATACTTAAAGAAAGAATCGAAACCGTTAAGCCTAATTTATTCTTGATATCTGTTCCTTTTCCAGGAAATTTATATAGCGCCTTTCGTTCTGCTCAATGGGTAAAAAAGCACTATCCTGAAATCAAAATCTCAATGGGTGGGGGATTCCCGAATACGGAATTACGTTCGCTCTCGGATGCTCGTGTATTTGAGTTTTTTGATTTTATCACTTTAGATGATGGAGAAGTTCCAGTTGAAGAGTTGATTTTAAGTCTGCAACAGCCCATAACCCACAGCCCACAGCCCACCGCCTTAAAACGAACTTTTCTTTTAGAAAATGGAAAAGTCGTTTATAAAAATAATTCGACCAAGCCAGATTACAAACAAGCACAAGTAGGTACACCTGATTATTCGGATTTGTTGTTGGATAAATACATTTCGGTAATCGAAATTGTGAATCCCATGCACCGAATGTGGAGTGATGGTCGCTGGAACAAACTCACGATGGCACATGGTTGTTATTGGGGGAAGTGTACCTTTTGTGATATTTCGTTAGACTATATTAAGATATATGAACCTGTTGCGGCCAATTTACTTTGTGATCGAATGGAAGAATTGATGAAAGCAACAGGACAAAATGGATTCCATTTTGTTGACGAAGCTGCGCCGCCAGCGTTGATGCGTTCTTTGGCACTGGAAATAGTGCGTAGAAAATTATCCGTGACTTGGTGGACAAACATTCGATTCGAAAAAAGCTTCACGGCCGATTTGTGTTTACTATTAAAAGCTTCGGGCTGTATTGCCGTTTCTGGTGGATTAGAAGTAGCATCGGATCGATTACTGAAATTAATAGATAAAGGAGTAACAGTAGAGCAAGTGGCCAAGGTAACCCAGCATTTTACCCAAGCGGGAATTATGGTTCATTCCTATTTAATGTATGGCTATCCCACGCAGACCATTCAAGAAACGATTGACAGTTTGGAAATGGTACGTCAATTGTTTGAAGCAGGTGTATTACAATCTGGTTTTTGGCATCAGTTTGCTATGACGGCTCACAGTCCAGTGGGAATGTATCCTGAAAAATTTGGCGTGGTGAAAGAAACCGAAGTCATTGGAACATTCGCCAATAACGATATTAATTATATAGACAATACGGGAATTGATCACGATCTATTCAGTTTCGGATTAAAAAAGTCATTGTTTAACTTTATGCATGGTATTTGCTTTGATTATCCGTTGCAAGATTGGTTTGAGTTTAAAATTCCTAAAACGAAAATCCCTGAAGATTTTATAGCCAATGCTTTGGAAAATGAAGGTAGTTTGACTATTAAACCAACGGCAAAAGTGGTTTGGTTAGGCGGAAAACCTGCTGTGGACTATTTCACAAAATCAAAAAAAGGGAATAGCTGGGAAATGATGCGTTTGACTTTTCATGATAAAAAAGAAAGTTTTACCATTCAAACTAATAAAGAAGAAGGGGCATGGTTGATCGTTCTTTTGAATAAAATAGCGGTTGCTAATAGTAAGGTGTACTCGTTCCAAGAAATACAAGTGGATTTTGAAAAGGAATTGACCGATTTTGAATTGTTTTGGTATTCGAAACCAATACATATACTGAGGAGTTATGGTTTATTAGTGTTGTAAAACTAACGGTTAGGTTAAAGATTGTTGTCAGTCTGAGCTTGTCGAAGACTACATAATAGGTCACTTCGACAAGCTCAATGTGACAAAACAGAACTTGCTATAAATGAAAAAATTAATTATACCCAACGGGTTAATTGAAAATATTATAAAAGATGAAATACAATAGATGTGGAAAAAGCGGTTTGTTATTGCCTCAAATTTCTTTGGGTTTATGGCACAACTTCGGTTCAGTAGATGTTTTTGAAAATGGAGAGAGTATTGTTAAGGAAGCTTTTGATAAAGGAATTACTCATTTTGACTTGGCTAACAATTATGGACCAGTTCCAGGTTCAGCGGAAATGAACTTTGGGAAAATTTTAAAAAATAATTTTCAAGGCAATTTAAGAGATCAAATGGTAATTTCTACCAAAGCAGGTTATACCATGTGGGATGGGCCTTATGGAGATTGGGGTTCAAGGAAATATTTGCTTTCAAGTTTAGACCAAAGTTTGAAACGTATGGATTTAGAATATGTGGATATTTTCTATTCGCATCGTCCAGATCCTGAAACCCCTATTGAAGAAACAATGATGGCACTTGATTATGCTGTGCGTAGCGGGAAAGCATTGTATGTAGGAATTAGTAATTATTCAGCGGAGCAAACAAAGGTCGCTGTTGAGGTATTGAAAAAATTAGGAACCCCTTGTTTGATTCACCAAGCTAAGTATTCGATGTTTCAGCGTTGGGTTGAGGATGGTTTATTGGATGTTCTTGAAGATAAAGGTGTAGGCTGTATTGCTTTCTCGCCATTGGCACAAGGATTATTAACGGATAAATACCTTAAAGGAATTCCTGAAAATTCCAGAGCTCATAATCCTAATGGACATTTAAAACTGGATGAGGTTTCAGAAGAACGAATTCAAAAAGTTATTCAATTAAATGAAATTGCAAAAGAGAGAGGGCAATCATTAGCGCAAATGGCTTTGGCTTGGTTGATGAAAGATAACCGAATCAGTTCGGTATTGATTGGAGCTAGTTCCGTTGGTCAATTAAATAATAATTTAGATAGTTTAAATGCATTAGAGTTTACAAAATCAGAGATTGGCTCTATTGCTGCTATTTTAGGATAGTGTTAACATATTTTTTTCTTTTAAAAAAGCTTCAAATTTAATTTGAAGCTTTTTTTTGTGACTTATCAATTAGGATTGCATGTTTAATCTATTTGTTTTTTATTTTCAAGCATACCCCTATTTTTTGTAGGGTTAGTGTTTTTTTTATGTATTTATTTAGGCTGTTTTTAGGTTTTTTATCTATTGTTTTTATTTATAACCACTAATAAATGGGGGTTTTTATTAAAATCATCATTATGAATAGTATATTTTTTAGTTCTTATTTATATGTAATTTCTATTTTTTGTTATTTCCTATTCCTAAATTAATAATTCGTTCTGCTTTCTGAGGAAAAGCCGTTTTATAATTGTTTCAGTTAAAATTTACTTAATATATTCGCTTCAGAAAGTTGAAAAAATAAAGACTATTTGTGGTTTTTGAAACAAGTTAAAAATTTAGAAGATCTATAAGTTCTAAAAATTAAAATGTAGATAAAATGTAAATGAGCTTTATTAATTATTAAACCAAAACAAAATTAAACATGAAGAAAGTAATTATTATTTTAGCTTTAGCGCTAACAGGGAACATGGCATTTGCTCAAGACACACCACTAGAAATTTCTGGATCTGCCGATCTTTATTACAAGTATGACTTTGCTAAAGGTGAAAACATTCCAACAAGTTTTGCAACAGATCACAACTCAATCTCTTTAGGAATGATTGACATTGCTTTAAAGAAAACTACAGG
>NZ_JBAWDL010000247.1:0-11697 GCF_049590715.1 Flavobacterium sp. | reverse complement strand
CTCTAGCCCCGATCGCAGCAAATTATCCTTTTATTATGTGGCGGCGTAGCAAGCCACATAATAAAAGATAATGCGGAGAGCGGGAGGGATGTTAAATAAATGTACGAAAGTTGTGCTCCTAAATTTAATTAAAGAAATTCCACACCAATCCAAAACGGACTACAAAATCACGAAACGGAGTATTAGGAGCTGAATAGTAATTGTTTCCAGTTAAAGAAGAATTGAAATGTTCAGCTTTAAGGAAGATACGGGTTCTTTGAATTTTGGCATTGATGAAAAAGTCAAGGTTAGGGTAGTTACCAATTTCTTTTTGGTTTTGGATGAAAAATTCTCCTGTCACGCCGTTGTAATCGTTAGCATAATAACTTGTAAAATAATTTAAGACAACGCCAGTTTGTAAATACAAGGCTTTCTTGAAAAAATAATTAGTGTAATACAATGTGTTGCGAGTTACTAATTCAGGAACATTGAGGATGTGGTCTGGTTGAGCCACTTTTTGGTATAAAATAGTATTGTCAAATCCAAATTTTCCAAATTTGATTTCTTTGCTAGCTTTTAACGAAATATAATTAATAGTGTTTCCATATTGTTTAGGCGCTATAATTTGTTGGTTTACATTCGTGGCAACGTTTTCAAAATACAGGTGGTCGTTGAGCGTTAATAGTGTCAACGAAGCATTTGCCCATGGTGTAACCGCATTAGCAGCTAGGAGATTGATTTTTTCGTTGTTGAAATTATTGGACCAGTTGTAATCAATAAAACCACTTTGGAACAAATTGTAGTTATCGTTAGCCAGTTTATTTAAGTTTTGGTATTGGAAAGAAAATTGAAAGTCTTCGTTCCAATGGAGTTGCATATTAGCATCTAGATTTGATAAAGATTGATTAGTGATAGATCTAGAATATAGGAATTTACCTTTCCATTTGTTTTTTTGATATTCATATTGTCCACCAGCACTATTGATTTTTCGGGAGAATGAATCTGGTACAATGCTACCGTCACTTTTAACTAAGATTTTATAGTAATAGAAGTTGCTGCGGAAATCATCAGCAAAGAATTGAAATTTACCTAAAGTGGTGTTTTCGTAGGTCAGTCCTACTTTATTATACATCTTGTTGTAATGAGTTTGATCTTTGAGTCCGCTTGTTACAAAAGAATCGCCAAAACGATATAGGGTAGTGCTCCCAACGGCTGAGGTAACGGTGGGTTGTTGGTATTCAAAAAATTTGTTTTCGTAATTAAATTGGTGATTTATATAAAGGTTGTTGGCTCCTTTAGTAGGATTAATTCTAAAATTTTGATCTACAAAAACACGTTTTCCTTTCAAAAAAGATTCGGCATTAGTAAGGTAGACTTCTATGCTTTCTCGGTTTGAAAAGTTTGGATCTTCGCTTTCAAAGTCATTAACGTTAGTGATTCCTCCATTTTCTTCGTTCAAAATATCTTGAGAGGTAAAGTGTGCGTTAGCAACATAGCGTTCTTTTTTGCTACTGTAACTGGCCGTAAATCTAAAATGACCATTGTTTGAAAACTGGTTGATGTATTTTCCTTCTGAGCGCATTCCTTTGTAGGCAATAGAAAGATTTAATCGCGGGTGTATGTTTAATGTAAAATATGAATCAACTAATTGTCCTTTCCCTAAAACAGATTTAAAAAATAATTCGGTTAATGGTGTAGCAACTGAGGCATAACGAATTTGGTTGGCTTCAATAAAACTAAAATGTTTGCCTTGTAATCCCATAGTTGGGTAAGGTGTAAAATCAGTTAAGCTGTATTGTAGGGTATTGTAGGTTTGACCTTCGTTAGGAAATGCTAATAATCCGAAAGTGTCTCTTCGTAAATAATTATGACTGTATTCCCTTTGGATTGTTAGTGAAGTGTCAATATAAGTGGTATCTCTTTCAAGAGAAATAAAACGGTACATATCAAGTGTAGCAATTTTTTCTTTAATAGTGTCATTGCTATTTTCTTCTTGTCTGAGCGATGGTTTAGGCTTGGGTGATTCTTGTGAAAAAAGAAGTATAGGTGTTATTAATAAATATATATAAAAGAGAATTCTCATTGGGTACAACGGATTAGGCAATATGTATATTGACAATTAATTTGGGCAAAGGTAATTGATAAATAGGTATAAAAAAACAACTTATTGCAGTTGATTAATGATACAAATAAATTGAATAACGAAGGATACTAATTAAAATTTTATAATCTTTGTTTTTTAAAATTACAAAAGGATGCTTTCTAATCAATTTTCGACTTTTATTTTAGAATCAGGAACCGATGAAGCGGGGAGAGGCTGTCTGGCTGGTCCTGTGACGGCTGCTGCGTTAATTCTATCTCCAGAACTTTTTAAAGAAGCAGATACGGATTCAGCAAAATTGCTTTTGGAGTTGTTGAACGATTCGAAACAACTTTCTGAAAAAGTGCGTGAACGATTAAGGCCAATAATCGAAGAACAAGCCTTATGTTTTGCAGTGACACATTTGTTTCCTGAGGAAATTGACGAAATTAATATTCTAAATGCTTCGATGAAAGGCATGCAAGAATGTGTTTTGAAACTCAATCCAATACCAGAATTCATTATTGTGGATGGGAATAGGGCTTTGAATGCCAAATTAGGTTTAAAAAGTAACAACGGGAAGCAATTTTCAAAAAAAGAGATAGCGTTGTTGAAATCTATTCCGAATCAAAGCATTGTAAAAGGGGATTCTAAATTTATGAGTATTGCGGCTGCATCAGTATTGGCTAAAACGTATCGGGATGATTATATGGATAAAATTCACGAAGAATTCCCCATGTACAACTGGAAGAAAAACAAAGGCTACCCAACGAAAGAACACCGTGAAGCGATTAGGAAATATGGTGCTACAAAATACCACAGAATGAGTTTTAAATTGTTGCCCGAACAGTTAGTATTAGATTTATGATTATTGATTATTGATTATTGATTGCAGATTTATCGAAAGTTGCTTCAAAAAGTACCGAAAAGTGCTTCATTATTTTCGATTTTACTTCAGCTTCATCTACTTTTTGAACCCCCAGTTCTACATTTAAAGATGTAACTGCTTTCCCTCGAATCCCGCAAGGGATAATATTGTCAAAATAACCTAAGTCCACATTTACATTTAAAGCAAAACCATGCATGGTAACCCAGCGAGAAGCACGCACACCCATAGCACAAATTTTTCGTGCAAAAGGTGTTCCTACTCCAAGCCAAACGCCTGTTTCTCCATCGCTACGACCACATTCAAGTCCGTATTCTTGTAAAGTTAGAATAATCGATTCTTCGAGTAATCGCAAATATTTATGAATGTCAGTAAAGAAATTTTCTAAGTCAATGATAGGATAACCTACAATTTGACCCGGACCGTGATAGGTGATATCGCCACCACGATTGATTTTGTAAAAAGTAGCTCCTTTGGCTTCCAATTGTTTTTCTGAAAGTAACAAATTACTCAAATCACCACTTTTTCCTAGTGTATACACATGTGGGTGTTCTACAAAAAGAAAATAATTAGGTGTTTCTATTTGGGTTTCGTTTCTTCTATTTTGGATTTTTAAATCTACGACGCCTTTGAACAGTTCTTCTTGGTATTCCCAAGTTTCTTTGTATCCTTTGATTGCTAGATCTTGTAGTTGGATAGTTTTGTTCATTTCTTTATTCGAAGTCTATAGTAAGATTCATTTTTTCAGGATTATTCATGTAATCGGTAAAAGGATACTGAATAGTAATTGTTTTTCTATCCGCACTATACAAAGCATCGGGATTAGAAACGGATTTTACCGCTTTAGGAAAATGATACTTCAATGTATAATGTGATGACGCAAACATCATTTTAGTAATGCTTAAAGTATCGTTTTTTATTTTGTGAAGAGCCTCTTTATCAATATGAACCATTCTGACAAAACTGTTTCCGTCATATGAAAAATTCAATTTGGCGTTATTCTTTAAACCATCCCCTATTGGATTAGGGATTTCTACTTTGTCTGATTTACCTTTTAATTGCTTGAGTGTATTCATTTCGCTCATCATATCATGAAGCTCAGAAACATTTTTAAAAGGAGTTTTCATTGAAAATAGCAATTCTTTTTTCTCAGGATCCATTTTCATATGCATGACAAAATTCTCCATTTTCTTTAAAGCTTCTTGTTCTTCGATAGGAAGTTTAGCGATACTGTCTTTTTTTTGTTTTAAAATTTTCTTGAATGAAAAAGTAGAGTCGATGCTTTTTTTGTTTTTAGAATCTACTAAATTTTCACCAATTTTTTCTCCTGCCATAGCCATCAATCCTGAACCATCAATTTCAACTGAGAAATTTCCTGTTCCGTCTTCATTTACATTAATGTTTTCAGTGAAATTGCAACTGATAGTGAACACAACTAGGGCAAGAAGTATTATTTTTTTGAAAAAAACCATTTTTTGTATTTTTTTCAAAGATACAAACTCTTGGCTAAACTACTTTTCTTTTTTAAGAGTCGTTATGTCGTCAATAATTCGTTCCATTTCTATAGGTAAAGTGCCATTATAAACCCCTCGGATGCGACGTTTTCCATCAACTAAAATAAAATTTTCGGTATGCAGGAAATCATTCAATTTTCCGTAATAACCTATTGAATCTCCTGCAAAATACTGTCTTTTGGCAATCGAATAAATGGCTTCTTTGTTGCCTGTAAGCAAATGCCATTTGCCAGAGATACAACCTTTGTCAATAGCATATTGTTTTAAAACTGGTACATTGTCTTTTTCGGGAGTGACAGAATGAGAAAGTAATAAAACCGAAGGGTCATTGACATATTTATCTTGAAGGATTTTCATATTATCCGTCATTCTAGGACAAATGCTACCACAACTGGTAAACATAAAATTAGCAACATATATCTTTCCTTCAACCGTTTTTTCGGTAATGTTTTGTCCATCTTGGTTGGTAAAGGAAAAAGCGGGTATGGTGTGGATTTCAGGATAATCAGGGTTGTCAGCGCTAATCCATTCTGGAGTAAACTCAGCTGAATTGATAAAAGGCAAAATATCATCATCGTCTTCGTTCTTGGTTTTATTGCAAGAGAAAATAACGGTAAGGATTGTAACTACTAGGATGTATTTATTTATCTGTTTCATAAGGGTTTTTGCAAAGTTTGATGCCGATTAAGCCGTATTTTTTGCCTTTTTTTATTACATAATTAGCCCGTACCGTACCATCTTCATACCACAATCTTTCGCTTCCTTCTTCATAACCATTGGTATAATGGAATATTTTGAATAATTGACCTGTTTCATACCATTCTCGCACTTCGCCATGAAATTCATCGTTGTAAAAATGATATTTAAATCTTTTTTTACCGTTTTCCCACCAGCTTTTGTGCACACCTTCTTTTTTATTAGCAATGTATAAGCGTTTTTCGGCTAGAATTTTATTGGGATACCATTGTTTTTGGACACCTTCCAGCATTCCGTTCAAATAGGATTTTACAAATGCAGTATCTTTATTTGGATAAAGCGAATACTGTTTTCCTGAATATTTTATGTTTTTAAAATATAAGGTATCTTGTTTAAAATTAAAATCACTGTTGGATACCAATTTGTAAACGGCTGGTATTTTTTGCGCTTGTCGTATTGATTCTTCCTCTTGTTTTATTTTTTGGTTGCAACCAAAAAATAAAAAAGTTAGTAAGGGTAATAGACCGATTGTTTTGTTAAAGTGTACCCTCATTTTTGAAATATAGATTATTTTTTGATATTATTAATCACAAATTACCATAAATGTGAAACATAAGTAAGTCGAAAGTTTTAAAGGCGTAAAGTCAAGAGCAAAAATATCATGATAAATAAAATAATTATCTTGAATTATTGTTATATAAATTTAACCCAAGACATTAAATAATGCTAATATTTATTTTTAAACGTTAAGAATCTTAGCAACTTAGTACCTCAGTAGCTAAAGCGCCTTAGAAAAACTAATTTGAAACCGTTCCTGCTGTACCATAGAATCCATTTCCGTTGATGTACGGATCGTCGTTTGTAATATGGTAATGGTAAATACCATTTGGATAATCAGCAGTAACGCCAGTGTGACCGTGGTATACATCGAGACCTGTCACGGCAACTCCATTTTCTTCAGGTCCATAAACGGGAAATCCATCTAGTAAGAAACCCATTAAGGCGTCTTTTCCTTTAGTTTGCGTTAAATATATTGGTTCTACATGGTAATGATATATGAAAACACCACCAGTTGGATGTCCCCAATATTGGTCAAAAGACTTGAATTCATCTGTCAATGGCTGGTTTGGACCCGCATACTGATTAAAGAGGGGAACGCCATTGACTGCTACTCCTATAGATCCTAGTGGAGTGGAAGCATGGGTAGCGGCAACCGTTGGATTTAATGGAATTTTAAATGTAAATGCATGCGCTAGACTTATTCTGTTTGGATTTTTTTCGAATGTATAACCTCCAAAAGTAGTTCCGCTAAAAGCTTCGTATTTAGCATTTGCAGTTGGATAATAAACGCTTTTATGGTCTGGTTGTCCATTAGTCTTGATGGTTACATAGGTTCCATCAGAAGTAATAGAAGTAGCACCATAAATTTTGCTATATACTGCTGGAACAATATTAGTGTTATCGCCAGTTTTGGCCGTGTCTTCAGGAGAATCCGAATTGCTACAAGCTAAAAGTAAAATTATTCCTAAAAAAGTAATAAATAAATGGAGCGGTTTTTTCATGGTATTTTATTTTTTAATAATGTTTCTTTCTTAGAAGATACTGTTGTTTAATTTTTGCGGTTATGAACAATAAAATGAATTTGTCGTTTGTGTATTGATGCGTTTTAGATAGGTGGAAATTCTAGTTAGAAACTGTTCCCGCCGTTCCATAAAACCCGTTTCCGTTGATGTACGGGTCTGAATTGGTAATATGGTAATGGTAAATCCCGTTGGGATAGTCAACTGTTTTTCCTGTGTGACCATGAAATACATCTAGAACAATTACTGTTTTTCCGTTTTCTTCAGGGCCATAAACGGGAAAACCGTCTAATAAAAAGCCCATTAAAGCTTCTTTTCCTTTGGTTTGAGTCAAATAAAGGGGTTCTACATGATAATGATAGATTCCAGTAGCTTGTGGATGTCCCCAATATTGATCAAAGGAAGCCATTTCATAAGTCAAAGGTCGGTTTGGACCTGCGTATTGATTGAATAAAGGGACTCCGTTTATTGCAACACCTATAGGACCTAACGGAGTGGAGGCATTACGAGTTGCTTTGGTAGGATTAAGTGGGATCTTGAATGTAAAAGCATTAGTTAAACTGATTTTATTTGGATTTTTACGAAAAGTACTTCCACCAAAGGTAGTTCCGCTAAAAGCTTCATATTTATCACTTGAAGCTCCATAATAAATGCTTTTATGGTCGGGTTGACCATTGGTTTTTATAGTTACAAATGTTCCATCTGTCGTAATGCTAGTTGCGCCATAAATTTTACTATATATAGTAGGTACTATTGTCTTATTGGTGCTTTCTATTCTGTTTGTTGCATCCAATTTGTTTCCAGAATTACTACAAGTAAAAAAAAGAATCGCTCCCCATAAAAGAATAAGTAAAAGCAGTGATTTTTTCATATTTAAGAGTGGTATTTATGGTTTGTTACTCTTTGGACGTCCTTTAAAATGGATTCTTGCGTTTTGGCTTCAAATAGTTTTACTTTTTAGAGTTAGAATTCTCTGGCGGAAATTTCCTGTGAGAAAACATTTTAGATAATTCAATTGTTAGTTCTTTGAAATCTTCTTTTTGTTCAGGGGTATTGCAAATTTTTCTAATTTTTTTAAAATGATTGAAACGTGCTGTTTCGATTTGTTTTTGCAAATCGGCTAGTACATTAATTAAGCTGTCTTTGGTTTTTACATCTACATTAGTTTGGCTTAATTGGGTATATAAATTTTCTTTAGTTTGTTGAATTTGTTTGTCGAATGTTTTGACTTTATCGATGTTGTTTTCAACTAATATTTCAAATTCTGCTTGTTGCTTGGTGTCGAAATGTAATTTTTCGATAATCATTTTTCGAGGTCCGTTACGGCGATCTCTGAATTCTTTAGGCTTGATAATCATAAAGAAAACAATCATAGTCAAATTGAGAATAACCAGTGCGATAACGGAAATGGTTAATACTTTAATCTTATTCATAATTATTTTTGTAAAATTGATTCGTATCAGATATTGAGGCTACTAATGCGGTTTTTTCGCTGTCTTTTTCCGATTGTATTTCGGTCATGATGATTTTGATATTAATACTGGCTAATACCACTATCGAAGCAGCAGCAAGCCAAACCCATTTAGTGTCAAGTGTTTTTTGCACATTCATTTGGGACTGAATTTTAGCATACAATCCATCACTAGGAAGGACTTGTACGATTTGATTCGTACTGTCTATAATTTCGTTTATCCAATTTTCTTTCTCCATATCTCTTAGACTACAGTAATTATTTTTTCTTGCGGTATTCGTCAAATTTATTTCCTAATTTTTTCTTCAAATTGTCTTTGGCTCTAAAAAGTAAAGACTCTACTGATGAAATGCTTATTTCCATAATCGTGGAAATTTCAGGGTTGCTTAATCCATCGATTTTGGATAAAATGAAAGCTGTTTTTTGGTTTTCACCCAATGTATTGATAACGTCAAAAAGTAGTTTTGATTTTTCTTTGTTTTCCAATAAAACGCCGGGATGCTCAAAATTGGATATATTCTCGATTTCATATTCGTTTTCAGATCGCTTTCCGAAAATGAAGAAGCGTTTTTGACTTTTTTTGTGTTTTAAAAAATCCAAACTTTTATTGATGGTAATGCGGTAAATCCAGGTTTTTAATGTGGATTGTTGTTTGAAGCTGTCAATGGATTGAAAGAGTTGTATAAAAACATCTTGGGTGATTTCTTCGGCATCTTCTGCGTTTTGCACATAACTCAGCGCCACGTTATACACGAGGGATTTGTATTTATCGTACATTTCGGAAAAACTTGGGACTTCAAAACTCATGTGTGGTTGCTAGCAATTGCTATATATAAAAATCAAATATAATCGAAAATTACCTAAAAAACCGAATCACCGTTATTTTTGGATACAAAAAAAGTCAGAAGAAATTCTCCTGACTTTTATATGATAATGCTTAGCTTTAGTTTTAAAGAAAGACGATTAACTTCCTTATTTATAATTTAAAGTAGCTCAAACTAGAAACTAGCTTTAACAATTTTTTTCATCACCGATCCTTTATCAGTCTCAATACTTACGATGTAGTTTCCAGCTGACAAATCACTCACATTTACTTGATTAGTTTTGGATTTACGCACCAACTGACCACTTAAATTGTAAACAGATACTGCATTCAAATTGAAATTATTTGGCAATTGAACTGTAATGCTATCTACTGTAGGATTAGGAAAAAGTTGTAAAGCAATTAAATCTGAAGATAGAACTCCCAAAGTAGTTGCTTTAAAGTTACCCCAAATTGGAGCAGTACGATAACTACTAACATCTGCTCCTGACAAGCCAATATTTGACAAAGTAAGTCCATCAAAAACGTTAGCATTAATTACAGGTGGTGTGCTCGCATCAATGTTTATTGATGTTAAAACTTGACAAAAAGCAAAACAATTATCACCAATAGTCGTTATACCTGTTCCAAGCGCTATTGTTTTTAATTTTGTAGTTGCGAAGAACGAACTCACTCCTAGTGTTGTCAAAGAGTTCGGTAAAACGATACTCTCTAAAGCAGTACAGTTATAAAAAGCAGACGTTCCTATAGAAGTTAAAGACGTACCAAAAGTAGCAGTTGCTAAGGCAGAACAATCAGCAAAAACCTCATTCCCAATCGTTAAAGTAGCATTCGGAATAGCGGTACTAGTCAAAGCGGTACAACCTATAAAAGCTCTATCACCTATGCTTGCAACTGATGATCCGATTACTGCTGAAGTTAATGATGTACAGTGGTAAAAAGCTTCCACTCCAATTGAAGTTGTGCTGTTTGGTATCACTACGTTTTGTAAACTAGTACATTCGAAAAACGCACCTTTACCAATTGAAGCTATATTCGAGCCTAAAGATACCGTTGCTAATGCCGTACATCCTGTAAACGTATCATAGTCAATTGCAACTAAATTATCTGATAAGTTAATAGCCGTCAATTTTGCGCAGTTGTAGAAAGCGCTATGTCCCAACGTCTGAAGACCAGTACCCATGCTCACAGTAGTTAATTTAGTACAACCAGAGAATGCATTGTCTCCAACATTTTGAATCGTATTTGGAATAGTGATACTCGCTAAATTTGAACATTGAAAAAAGGCTCCGTAGTTAATTGCAGTAACTGCATTTCCAATAGTAGCTGTTGCTAATTCCGTACATCCTGTAAACGTATCATATTCAATTGTTGTTACCCCATTTGGCAAAGCAATTCCAGATAATTTTGTACAATTATAGAAAGCGCTATGTCCCAGTGTTTCAAGACCTGTACCAACATTAACTGTAACTAGATTAGAACAACCAGAAAAAGCGTTAAAGCCAATACTTGTTACTGTATTGGGTAGCATTATCGATCCCAAACTGGAACAATTGAAAAAAGCACCTGTGCCTATAGAAGTGACAGCATTGCTCATAGTTACCATACCCAAGCTAGTACAACCTGTAAAAGCATCGTTTTCGATTTTTAAAACCGTATTAGGGATACTAACACTAGTAATTGGACGACCTGAAAAAGCATCATGTTCGATAGCAGTCACACTATACGAATTACTAAGATAAGTAACTGTTGACGGAATATTAATTGCTCCAGAATAAGCACTATAATAACTTACTGTCACTAACCTATTACTTGCATCTGTAACGGTATAATTGATGTTGTTAAATAAAAAACTCTGTGCTTGAATTGCAAAAGAAGCTAAAAAAAAGCACAATAATAAAAGGTAATTTTTCTTCATAATCATTTTTAAATTTGGGGGATTTGAGTAAAGTTTTATCTTATTAATTAAAATAAAAAATCACTAACAAAATTACTGTTTTTTCTTTATAAAATAAATGTTAAACTTTATTATAATCAAAATTTAACATCTTAGTATTAAATTAATCTAAAAATCACATTTTCATAGAAACCAATTACTTTCTCTACTAAAAGGAATTTGCAATTTTATTAAAAGAACAAATAAATAGTTGCTCACCTGAGCAAAGTATTATTTACAAAAAGACGACAATCTAATCCTCACTAAAAGTTTTTCTTTCGATAAGAAGCAAACAGAACACTAGCAGTTCTACGTGCGCAAGTAACGTGAAAATTTCAAAACAAGGCCCCGATAGAAGTAGAAATCCTTTTTTGGTTTTTCTTTTAAAACCGAGAAAGATTGCAGCGTCCCGAACCGTTGGGAGCGGGACGCATCGTGAAGAGGACTATAGATTTTCTGCTCCTTAAAAAAAACTTTCTTTGCAACTTAGAAACTTTGTTACTTTGCGACTTAAAAAGTATCTTTGCGCTCTTAAAATTACATTAAAATGGCACTATCTGAACAAGAAATCATTCGAAGAGAAAAACTTCAAGCCTTACGCAACTTAGGAATCAATCCTTATCCAGCGAATCTTTTTCCTGTAAATCATACTTCGAAACAAATAAAGGAAAGTTTTGAAGAAGGTAAGAAGGTCATCGTAGCGGGGCGTTTGATGAGTGTGCGTGACCAAGG
>NZ_JBAWDL010000246.1:0-4798 GCF_049590715.1 Flavobacterium sp. | reverse complement strand
ATAAATTTGATTGATTTCTTAATCATAAATATATCAATAAATAACTATTAAAAAAATCAAAGGATTCAAAACATTCTCGTACCAAAGTTTTGCGTGAGGGATAGCAGCGAAAATCCCGTAGCCCGACGTAGGAGGTGCGAGGAATTGTAGCGTATAGCCCGACCCGGAGTTTTTACGGAGGGGCACGCCCAAATTTTGATTTTAATAAACATCAGTTTCATTTCCATGCTATTGTATTTGTTTGTAAATTTGCGCACTTCATTTTTTTGACAACGATTTCATTAAATGAAGATTACTTATGGAAAACAGAAAAAAAGTGGCCTTTTATACTTTGGGCTGTAAACTAAATTTTTCGGAGACATCGACTATTGCTCGTAATTTACAAGACGAAGGTTTTGATCGTGTTGATTTTGAGGATGTCGCCGATATGTATGTCATCAACACTTGCTCCGTAACCGAAAATGCCGACAAGCAGTTCAAACAAGTAGTGCGTAAAGCCATGAAGTTGAACAATAAAGCTTTTGTGGCAGCTGTGGGCTGTTATGCGCAATTGAAACCCGAAGAATTGGCCAATGTCGATGGGGTAGATTTGGTGCTAGGAGCGACAGAAAAATTCAAACTAGCCGATTATATCAATGATTTGTCCAAAAACGATATGGGCGAGGTACATTCTTGCGAGATTGCCGAAGCCGATTTCTATGTGGGCAGTTACTCGATAGGCGACCGTACACGTGCATTTTTGAAGGTGCAAGATGGTTGTGATTATAAATGTACGTATTGTACGATTCCGTTAGCTCGTGGAATTTCTCGAAGTGATGCACTTGAAAATGTATTGCAAAATGCGTTTGAAATTTCGAAACAAGGCATTAAGGAAATTGTGCTTACGGGTGTCAATATTGGTGATTATGGTAAAGGGGAATTTGGTAATAAAAAACACGAACATACTTTTTTAGAATTGGTTCAGGCTTTGGATGAAGTAGAAGGAATCGAAAGATTGCGAATTTCGTCTATCGAACCGAATTTATTGAAAAACGAAACCATTGAATTTGTTTCGAAAAGCAGAACTTTTGTACCGCATTTTCATATTCCGTTGCAATCAGGAAGCAATGACATCTTGAAATTGATGAAGCGTCGTTACCAGCGTGAAGTCTATACGGAACGTGTCAATAAAATACGTGAGGTAATGCCGCATGCGTGTATAGGTGTGGATGTGATTGTGGGTTTTCCTGGTGAGACGGATGAACATTTCTTGGAAACTTATCATTTCTTGAATGAAATGGATATTTCGTATTTACACGTATTTACGTATTCAGAAAGAGATAATACCGAAGCGGCTGAAATGGAAGGTGTTGTTCCTGCTAATGTGCGTGCGAAACGCAGTAAAATGCTTCGTGGTTTATCAGTCAAAAAGCGTCGAGCTTTTTATGAAAGTCAGATAGGAACGAATAGAACAGTCTTGTTTGAGTCTGAGAATAAAGAAGGATATATTCACGGATTTACAGAGAATTATGTAAAAGTAAAAACGCCTTGGAATCCTGAGTTAGCCAATACATTGCAAGAAGTTAATCTAACACATATTGACGAAGATGGATCAGTACGAATGGATTTTGTATCTGCTTTGGTTTAAAATCTAGAACTATATTTCATAAAAACAAAATACCCAATTCTACTTATAGAATTGGGTATTTTTATTTTTTTGTGGTACTCTATTTTTTGTTGTTTTTATCTTTGTATTGTTGCAGTAATTTTCGATTGAAATCCTCTTCTGCTTTTTTAAGTTTAATAATTTTTACTTTAGGTAAAAAAGTTTTTAAATCTGTATTTAACCTTTTTTTGAGTTGGTAAAGTTCATTGTCAGTCCTTTCTATTTGTGATAATAGAATGCTGGCCTCTTTTTCACTCATTTTATTTAAATTATTATCCTGCATTAGGTTTCTGTATGTTTTCATTTTTTGATGTCTTATTTCGAATTGTTTATCGTCATAAGCATTGTAAATAGGCCAAAATTTCTCCGCTTCCGTTGTTGATAGTTCTAATTCAGAAGTAAAGAATGATACTTTTAATTCTTTTATTTGATCTTTTTTTCCTTTTATTCCATCTTGTGCATATGAGCAAAATGAGATTGTGATAAGGAGTAAAAGTAATTTTGTGAATTTCATTTCGTTTGTTTTTTTAATTGTCGCCTGAGTATAAATCCATTTCCATTTCATTTACGTCTACATCGACAGTTGCTTTTAAATGATCAATATCTTCATCATCTAATAGATTGATGATGTCGTATTGGGTCACATTTGACTGATAACTTAGGTAATTTTCAATAGTGCTCTCGTCTAATTCATTAGTCTTTGTCAGATTCGAAAATAATATAGGAACTAGTAATGCGATTACGAAAATAGCGGCTACCATCAAAACAATATGTTTTTTGTTGCGAAAAATAGAGATTACTTTCGTTTGCTTTGCAGGCAATCGCTGTGTTACTTTTTCTGATAAGGTATCAAAATACAGTTCTGGAGTTTTAAATCCAGTACTTATTTTAGGAGTTGTATCTAATTTAAATTCTTTCATGATATAGTTTAGACTAGGATAGTAGCTAAAGGTTTAATTATTGGTGATGAATGCTTCAATTTTTTTTACGGCATGATGATAGGATGCTTTTAGAGCACCTACCGAAGTTCCTAGTATTTCGGACATATCTTCGTATTTTAATTCTTCAAAATATTTCATTTTGAATACTAATTGTTGCTTTTCAGGGAGGGCTATTATTGCTTTTTGTAATTTGAGTTGAAGTTCATCACCATCAAAATAACTGTCTGATTTTAGATTGTCAATGGTTTTGCTTTGTAAAGCTTCTGATGAAATGCCGCTTTTTTTAGCTTTTTGATTCAAAAAAGTTAGTGCCTCATTAGTCGCAATACGATACATCCACGAAAATAATTTACTTTCTCCTTTGAAATTTTTTAAATGTTGGAAAACTTTAATAAAGGTGTTTTGCAAAACATCATCGGCATCATCATGGTTTAAAACAATGTTGCGTATATGATTGTATAACGGTTTTTGATAATCTAACAAGAGTTTTTGAAACGATTCGTTTTGCGTCTTAGGATTTAATAAACGTTCGATAAATTCTTTTTCTTCGAGCAAAATAGAAATAGATTCAGGTATGTTATAATTTGATGATTTAGTTGTTGTTGCAATGAATTCTATTTAAAATTCAGATTGCTCTTCTTTATTTTCAACTGTTTGAATTTTCTTTGGCTCTGTTTTTTTTATAACTGGTTTGTTGACTTTCAACGGTTGTCTTGCTACAGGTGTTATGGTTCCAATAGCCGTTTCTTCTTCTCTAGCAACGTTTACTTTTGATGTTTGTTGTATTGCTGTTGTGATAGGTTGTACTACTGTTGGAGCAGAGACTGTTTTAGGTTCAAGAGGGATGAAAATATCAGTAACCCATTTTGAGGTATTTTTCATATCATTTTTACCTATTTTAAAACTTTCGATATACAAAATAGTTGGATCTGCTTTAAGTTGGTTTTTATGCAAGTAAGCTGTTCCTTTATCAACCGCTTTTTGAAGATGAGAGTAGTCACCAGTTAAAGTTGTTTTTACGGCTTCAGTTGCCTGAAATGTTCCAGAGTAAATATCACTTCCAGAACTAATTAAAATTTCAGTTTTTATAGGAAGACAGATAGAGATTTTAGCTATTTTTTTAGCTAAGTCATAAGAATGATAGATTACAAAAGGTTTTCCGTTAATATTAATATTGTTTTCCGCACAAAATGCAGTGATTTTTGGAATTACAACCGAAGTGTTTTTGAGTACTTTATCAATTTCACTTGTAAAGGTTTGGCCTAAATAGTATATAATAGGTCTTTTAACTAAACCATATTCTTGAATATTAAAGGTATTTATTTCATAATCAAGTGCTTTGTCGAGATTGTTTAAGCTTTTTTCATACATTTCTCCTATTATTTTGTCAGGACCTCCTTTTAATGCAGCATAAATTTTAAATAAAAAATTCATTTTTCCTTTGGTTCTCCATGTCACCTTAGTTCCTCCAATAGTGTCTTTGAAACTCCAATAGACTTTAGATGGACTGTCGTTAAAAGTCATTTTTTGTGATATGCTATCATTTTCTTTTACAAAAAGAGTTTTCATTTCGCCATTTCCATCATTACCTTCCCAGCTATATGAAGCTCCTGGACCAATTGTTTTTTCAGCGTATATAATTTTCATATCAGGATCATCAGCGATCCATGACCCAAAGTCTTCCCAATTTTTGTAATCATTAATGTAATTGTAAACAGATGATTTTGAGCTGTTAATGATTTTGCTTCTTTCAATATTAAATTCTCCTTTTTGAGTAGCAATAAAAATAGATAATGCTACTAAGCTGAGTAGAATTAAAAGAAATAGGTATTTTATAATTCTCATAATATTCGGTTTGTTTGCGTTGTAAAGTTATATATTTTTTAGGTACAATACGAAAAATATAGAAGTATTTAGGATGTGGGTTTGAGTTGTTTTAGAACTGTAAATTATATTAGTCCTAGATATCAAAATGATTTTTATAATCTCTTCTAATGCTTATATTTGTTTGATTTCAAACCGATAATTTAATTTAAGTCAATAATGAGGTTACAAAATAGTTTTGCGTTGTATTTAACAATGCTAGTTTCAGTTGTGTGTTATGCTCAGAAAGTGAATGATAACAATTCTTTTGAATACCAAGTGGAACAATTTTCAGATATAAAAGTGTTGCGTTATCAAATTCCAGAATGGGATAAGCTAACATTAAAAG
>NZ_JBAWDL010000245.1:0-11458 GCF_049590715.1 Flavobacterium sp. | reverse complement strand
GCTAATAAGTTCTTTTATTCTGTCACAAGGATACTGCTTTTCTTCATCAGAAATTCCAAGCTTCGGCAAGTTTGTTATAGCAGATTTTTTTTTGAAACATGAATTAGCCTTTATGTGTATTTTATTTGTCCAATTGCAAATAGAATCTTGTCTTGATTGAAGCAAATCGTATTCTTCTTTAGTAAACAACGAAGGATTATGTTGATATTTAATACAATTAATTTGTAAGTTCGATATAGAAAGTAATTCTTCATAATCATAGTTAATCCAATTTTCAACAAACCTTAATTCTTGTTGATTAAAATTTTTTTGATTTTCTTCAACTATGGTTAATACTCCAATAAAACCTATCGAAATCCAAATATATTCAAGCCTAATCCATATTATTTCCTTTATTTTAAAATATTTCACAAATAAATAATGGAACAATAGCCACAATATTAGAACGCTCAATATTACGTACCAATTATTGCTTATTAAATTTCGAGTAAATTCAAACATAAATCTTTTTAATTATAAATTTCATTTAATATTCATTTCTAAAATAAGGCATAACGTTCTCGCGCCTTGCGCCGTTTGCGACTTACGAAGACGAGTATTTTCGGCTGAACGAAAATACGATAAAAAACGGTAATTCCACTAAATTCGCAAATTGCTTGAGACGTGTGTTAGCAGATGGTTTTATTTCCATTTCCAATTTAATTCTACATTGTTTTTTAAGTTGTATTTTTCAGAAATTCTATTTAATTCTATTTTAAAGTTTTCAATGTTATCAATTTTCATTTTAGGAATTATAATACTTCCTCCAGTTTTTAATTTTAAAAAATAATAATCTTTGATTTCATTTGTTTCTTCAAATGCGGAATAATAAATCTTTGTTTCGCCACTTAAATCATTCGTTTCTATATAATCTTCTTCAAAAATTAAGGTTGCAGTTTCGTTGAATCGATTCTTATAAGTTTCTTTGATAAAATTTCTGTAATGTCTTTTGTAGTGATTTCTTTGGTATAGCGGATAAAATATTAATGATATTACACCAAAACCCAAAAAATAATAAAGAAGGAATCTATTCTCATTATTTAAAAAAAGTATACTTAATGCAAAAAATGAAAAAGTAACCATTATCCAACTCTTTCTTCTTTGTTTATTAATTCTTTCAGTTTTAGATGCTGTAAAAAGTTGATGCTCTAAAAAATCATTTTCATTTAATGCGTATTGTATTTTCATTTTTCTTCATTTTTTTCTGAGTATTTTTCCGGTTCTGTGCGAAAC
Source organism: Flavobacterium sp. (assembly GCF_049590715.1). GTDB lineage: Bacteria > Bacteroidota > Bacteroidia > Flavobacteriales > Flavobacteriaceae > Flavobacterium. The sequence continues at coordinate 10,186 of NZ_JBAWDL010000245.1, read as the reverse complement.
TATCTGCTAACGTTTTGGCGCTTGGCGAAGAAGCGGATTTCGAAGCACGATACTGTCTGCCAGCACTGAACTTGATACGAAGAACAAAGCTGCATTTAAGCACTGAACCCGCTTTTTTGCCAAACGCCTGTTACCACCAGTTTTTATATTTCTGCTATAAGTTTTTCCACTATTTCTTTCGTCATTATTTTAGTGTTTTGTTTGAATTGGTCAACATACAACCAAGTAAATTTCTTTGTCGATTTCCATACATTTTTTATTGGTTGGTCTTTATTACTTGTAGTCAATTTTCCTTCTTTTATTGTCGAGCCATTTTCTGTTATCTTATAACTAACAACTAAGTCTTGTTCTTGTGGAAAAATTGCTTCTAAGTCGCTAACAGTGTATGCAATAATAAGTATAACCGAATTGCCTTTGTGCGTGTAGACGAAACTGTTTGGAATTTTCTCAATTTTCATTTCTAGTTTACGTCCTTGAAGTTTTTCTTTAACTTTCAATGTGTCCGAATAACGCAAGAAATTTTCTTGGAATGATTGTCCAACAATAGTTGGATTTACTTCACATTTTATTGTGTTATTCCACTGCCAGTATAAAATTGCTGGGATAAATTGTGATTTTACTTTTGTCGATGTTATGGATGCACTTGTATTTTCAAGGCCAGTCAGGTCGAAAATTATATTTTCATTGGTTGAGATTAATTGTTTGTCTTGAAACTTAGGCTCTACAAAACCAGTAAATTTCTTCGTCCCTATGCAACTTGTCAAAAGGGTAATTGTCAAAATTGATAAAATTGTTTGTTTCATTCTGTGTTGTCTTTTAAAATTGGTGGTAACTTGTATATACTCACTACAAACTAGCGAGAATCTACCTAAAATTGGATGGATTGTCGCTACTAAGTAGCGCTTTATCTATTTTCAAATATATAAAATTATTCTGATGCATTTTATAAAAGAGTTTGTCTCGAAAACGAATCAATTCCTATGATAGCTCTTGTATGACGAACGAATCTTCCTATATATAAGTACAAAAATGCAAAATCTTTCACTTTAGCCCCGATAGAGGCGGTATCCTTGTGGCGGCGGGCGTTAAGCCGCCACAAGATATAGCCGAAAGCGGGAAATCAACTTCCTGAAACCACCAAATGTGTTGCTCCTAAAAAATAAATTTGGCATATTTAAAAGTATATCGTAATATTGCAATATAAATATATAACGATGGGAACGACCAAGACCGAACATTTTACGGACCAACAAAATGAATTAGCGACTTTGACCAAAGCAATTGGACATCCCGCACGAATTGCAATTATCCAACATTTGATTAAAGTGAATAGCTGCATTTGTGGGGATATTGTAAATGAATTGCCGTTGTCGCAACCTACGGTTTCGCAACATTTAAAAGAGTTGAAAAACGCTGGGCTTATCAAAGGAAGTTTAGAGGGAAATACGATTTGTTACTGTTTGGATGAACAAGGTTTTTCGAAAATCAAAGACTTTTTTCAAATCGTGAATAACTATTTAGATGACAAGAATAAACAATGTTGCTAAATTAGGAAGTCGAAAGTTAAAATATCGGAAAGTCCAAAGGATTTATAACGATTACTAAAAATCATAAAAAAGAAATAAAATGAAATTATCTGAAATCAAACAAAAGTTAGCTACTGCTGAAAACGTAACTTTTAAATTACCAAACGGCGAATTCGTACCAGAACATTTTCATGTTACTGAAGTAGGCTTAATTACCAAGAATTTTATCGATTGTGGTGGAACAGTTCGCAAAGAAACGGTAGTAAATTTCCAATTATGGAATGCCAATGACTTTGAGCACCGACTCAAACCTCAAAAGTTAACTAACATCATCCAATTATCAGAGAAAATTTTGGGAATCGAAGATCACGAAATTGAAGTGGAATACCAATCAGAGACTATTGGTAAGTACGATCTAGATTTTGATGGAACGAACTTCTTACTTCTAAACAAAAAAACGGCTTGTTTAGCCGAAGATGCCTGTGGGATTCCTACAGAAAAGCAAAAAATCAAAATAGGTGATCAAAACGATCAACCATGTTGCTCACCTGACGGAAACTGTTGCTAAAAATTCAATATCAAACAAAAACATACCATGACAACAACAACTAAAACAGCTTTACATTCGACTATCGAAAACCTAATTAGCAATTTGAATTTTGACTCAATATCTGAGGAACGCAAAATCGTTTTACAACCACTGGTGGACTACATTCAAACCAAAGCAAATAACAAACAGGAAATTAGACTCAACTTAATTTGTACACACAATTCTAGAAGAAGTCATTTATCCCAAATATGGGCTCAAACGGCTGCTTCACATTTTAATGTTAAAAATGTATTTTGTTATTCTGGCGGAACTGAGGCTACAGCGATGTTTCCTATGGTTGGTCAAACATTGACCAATCAGGGATTCCAAATCAAAACACTTTCAGAAGGCAACAATCCTATTTATAGTGTTAAATACACTGAAAACGAACATCCTATTATTTGTTTTTCGAAGACTTTTGATGACAGTTTTAATCCGCAAGCCGAATTTGCAGCGATTATGACTTGTTCCAATGCTGATGTAGGTTGCCCATTTATCGCTGGTGCTGAAAAAAGGATTCCAATTACGTATGAAGATCCAAAAGCATTTGACAACACACCACAACAAGCTGAGAAATACGAAGAAAGAAGTGTGCAAATCGCTACGGAAATGTTTTATGTGTTTTCGAAAATAACACTCTAAAATTTTTAAACATATAAGTCCTATAAGATTTATTGAAATGCTTTATGAAAGTAAAAAAGAAGAACATTTGAGTTTTTGAAACATTCAGAAATTATGGATCATTAAGTCCTCAAACAATCACCATTTAAGTCATATCCGTTTTTAAAATTCTTTTTCAAACTTGTATGACTTAAATTTTAAAATATAAAATATGTCCGCTAACAATTGTGCTCCAGTAGCAAATAGAAAAAAACTAGGTTTCCTTGATAATTACTTAACACTTTGGATTTTTATCGCCATGATTATTGGGGTTTCCATTGGTTATTTTGTGCCATCAAGCGGTAATTTTATCAATTCCTTTTCATCAGGAACAACCAATATCCCTTTAGCTATTGGCCTAATATTGATGATGTATCCGCCACTAGCCAAAGTGAAATACGAACAAATGGGTGAAGTATTTAAAAACACCAAAATACTTGGCGCTTCTTTATTGTTGAATTGGATTATTGGTCCAGTCTTAATGTTTGTATTGGCTTTATTATTCTTGAATAACTATCCTGAATACATGATTGGCGTGATCTTAATTGGATTAGCACGTTGCATTGCTATGGTTGTTGTATGGAATGATTTAGCCGAAGGAAATAGAGAATATGCTGCGGGACTTATTGCACTTAACAGTATTTTTCAAGTGCTGCTTTATAGCGTTTATGCCTATCTATTTATCACTGTACTTCCTCCCTATTTTGGGTATAATGGATTTGAAGTAAATATCAGTATTGGTCAAATTGCTGAAAGTGTGGGGATTTATTTAGGGATTCCTTTTGCGCTTGGTATCATTAGCCGCTATGCCTTAATCGCTTTCAAAGGAGAAGATTGGTTCCAAAATAAATTTGTTCCTTTCATCTCCCCAATTACGTTAATCGCCTTACTTTTTACGATTGTAATCATGTTTAGTTTAAAAGGCGAATTAATTGTTGAAATCCCAATGGACGTGGTTCGAATTGCCATTCCATTAGTAATTTATTTTAGTCTCATGTTTGTTATCAGCTTTTTTACAGGAAAATATTTTGGCGCTGATTATTCCAAAGCTACCGCTATAGCATTTACAGCTACTGGAAATAATTTTGAATTAGCTATCGCAGTTTCTATTGGAGTATTTGGTATCAACAGCGGACAAGCTTTTGCTGGCGTTATTGGCCCACTCGTTGAAGTACCCGCACTAATTGCTTTAGTAAACCTAGCTTTTTGGTTTCAAAAAAAGTATTTTCAAAAAACCCATATCTAAGCAGTATAAAAAACTAAGTATATCAAAAGACACCTAAAGTAACTTCTAGGTGTTTTTTTATTTATAAAATTCAAATAAATAACAACCAAAAATACCAACAACCCCATAAAAAACAAAGACAACAAAGAAACAAACTCCTATTTTAAAGATAAATTGAATAAAAAAATACATAAAACTCATTTTACCCCATCATTTTTAAATAATTTACAATAAATATAAAAAAATAACAAAACCGACAGTTTAATTAAGTATAACTACGTATATTTGCTACGTAATACTTAATAATGATATTATGATTAAAATAATAGTAGTCGGAAACGGCATGGTTGGTTTCAAATTTTGTGAAAAATTCATTTCGAAATCTGGGCAAGAAAAATATCAAATTACCGTATTTGGTGAAGAACCAAGACGTGCTTATGACCGTGTTCACCTTAGTGAATACTTTGCAGGAAAAACAGCTGATGATTTATCTATGTCAACTGCAAACTGGTACGAAGAAAATAATATCATACTGAATACATCAGAATTAGTTACAGATATACACAAAGAATCTAAAACAATTACCACACATCTAGAGAAAACACATTCTTACGATTACTTGGTATTAGCAACAGGATCATCTGCTTTTGTTCCACCAATTGAAGGTGTTGACAAAGAAGGAGTTTTTGTTTACAGAACCATCGAAGATCTAGATGCTATTATGAGCTATGCTCAAAAAATAAGACAAAACGGCGCTACCGAAGCAGCCGTTTTAGGAGGAGGCCTTTTAGGACTGGAAGCTGCAAAAGCGGTTCGTGACTTAGGTTTAAACCCTCATGTTGTTGAATTTGCACCTCGATTGATGCCAAGACAATTGGACAAAGGAGCAAGTGATATGCTACAATCTAAAATTGAAGCATTGAACATAGGCATACACCTTAATAAATCAACTCAATATATTGCTGGAGAACACGCCATTACTGGAATGATGTTCGAAGGAAATGATTTACTTAAAGTAGACATGTTAGTGATTTCTGCGGGAATCAAACCTCGTGATGAACTAGGAAGAGCTTGCGGATTAGAAGTGGGCGTAAGAGGCGGAATCGTTGTTAACAACAAAATGCAAACCTCAGATCCTTCTATTTTTGCTATTGGCGAAGTCGCTCTTTACAACCACATGATTTATGGATTAGTTGCTCCAGGGTATGAAATGGCCGATGTTGCTGCTGAACAAATCATGGAGGGTGACAAAACGATGAGAGAAGTGATCGACATGTCAACGCAATTAAAATTAATTGGTGTAGAAGTTGCTAGTTTTGGAGACCCATTCATCGAAAACGACGAAGTTACCGCTATTGTTTTTGAAAATAAATTCAACGGAACTTACAAAAGAATCAATGTTACCAAAGACGGAAAGACATTACTAGGAGGAATCTTAGTAGGAGATTCCAGTGATTACAATGGTTTGTTCCAAATATACAGCAACGCGATGGCGTTACCTCCAAATCCTGAAGACTTGATTCTAGGTTCAAGAGGAGGCGAAGCATCTACGCTAGGAAGCGCAATGGACTTACCAGACACAGCCGTTATTTGTTCCTGTGAAAACGTAACCAAAGGAAGTATTTGCTGTTCAATTACGGATGGAACTTGTGAATCATTATCTGATGTGGTAAAATTAACCAAAGCAACTTCAGGTTGTGGTGGATGTAAACCAATGGTGGTAGACTTGGTAAAAGCAGCTCAAAAATCAATTGGTAAAGAAGTAAAAGAAAGCGTTTGTGAGCACTTTCATTACACAAGACAAGAATTATTTGATATTGTAAAAATCAACAAATACACAAATTTTTACGAAGTAATCGATCATCACGGAAACGGAGACGGTTGTGAAGTTTGCAAACCTGTAATCGCCTCAATTTTCTCAAGTATCTACAATGACACAGCAAATAAACACGTAACGACTCAAGATACTAACGATAGATACTTAGCAAACATTCAACGTAACGGAACGTATTCAGTTGTTCCTAGGATTGCAGGTGGTGAGATCACTCCAGAGAAACTAGTAGTTATTGGTGAAGTAGCTAAACAATTTGGATTATATACTAAAATTACTGGTGCACAACGTCTAGATTTATTTGGCGCAACATTAAACGATTTGCCAGCCATTTGGAAAATACTAATCGATAATGGTTTTGAAAGTGGTCACGCTTATGGAAAATCATTAAGAGCTGTAAAAAGTTGTGTTGGTAATGCTTGGTGTCGTTATGGTATGGATGACAGTACTACTTTTGCAATCGAATTAGAAAACCGTTACAAAGGAATTCGTTCTCCGCACAAATTAAAAGGGGGTGTTTCTGCTTGTATTAGAGAATGTGCTGAGGCAAGAGGAAAAGATTTTGGAGTTATTGCTGTTGAAGGGGGTTGGAATTTATATATCTGTGGAAACGGTGGAGCCAATCCAAAACATGCAGTTCTTTTAGCAGAACAAATAGACAAAGAAACCGTTTTTAAATACATGGATCGTTTCTTAATGTACTATGTACGCACCGCAGGACCATTGGTTCGTACTTCTACTTGGTTAGAAAAACTCGATGGTGGCTTGGACTACTTGAAAGAAGTAATTATCCATGATCGTATTGGAATTTGCGAAACTTTGGAAGATGAAATGCAATCACTTATTGGTACTTACGAATGTGAATGGAAACAAGTACTAGAAAAACCAAGATTGATGAAGCGTTTTAGCCACTTTGTGAACTCAGATGACAAAGATGACAACATCGAATATGTGCCAATAAGAGATCAACACATGCCAAAATCTTGGAATTTTTAATTACTAAATAAAGTTATAAACTAAGCTAATTTCCCAAAGCTAAAAAATAAAGAACATGGAAAACGTATTAGAAAAATATAAAACGGTTGCTCTAGAAGATGTAAAAGTTTGGTTTAAAGCTGGAACTCTTAAAGATTTCCCCAGCAACAGAGGGGGTTGTGTGAAATACAAAGACAAACAAATTGCTGTTTTTAACTTTGAAAGAAGAAACGAATGGTACGCCTGTCAAAATGCTTGTCCTCACAAAATGGAAATGGTGCTGTCAAGAGGAATGACTGGTTCAGCTGATAACGTTCCTAAAATAGCCTGTCCAATGCACAAAAAAACATTTTCGCTAGTGGATGGTAGCAACTTAAATGGCGAAGAATATTCCATTGCAACTTATCCCGTAAAAATTGTGGAAGGTGAAGTATTGATTGGGTTTATAGATTAAATATGTATCTTTGAAGTATCAAAAAAATACTCCAAATGACTACAACACCTTTTCAAAAAGCCAGCCAATGGATTGATGCCGAAAATGCTCAAGACCCAAACATAGAAATACACGAATCCATAAGCTTTCCTAAAGAACTATTATACTCTAATAGAATGTGGGAAAAGCTTATGGATTTTTTTCCTTCTGCCTCAGAAGAAATACAAATTGCCGCCAAAGCCCAACACATTTGCCGTTGGAAAATTGCCCGTGAATCCTACCCAATGGATCGTGTAGGCTATTTAAAATGGAGAGAAGATCTAAAGAAATTTCACGCCAAAACTACTGCTCAAATTTTAGAAAAAGCAGGTTATGATATTGATTTTATTGCTCGAGTTTCTTTCTTAATCGAAAAAAAATTACTTAAAAAAGACGCTGAAACACAACTACTAGAAGACGTTATTTGCTTGGTGTTTTTAGAATATTACTTAGCTCCTTTTGTTGAAAAACACGATGAAGAAAAACTAAAAAATATCATCCTAAAAACTTGGAATAAAATGTCTGAAAACGGACATCAAGCCGCTTTAAAAATACACTATACTCCTGAAAATCTTCAGTTGATAAAAGACGCACTTGGGCTATAATCGGATTTCATTATGAAGAGCAATACCACTGCAACTGTAAATCTTTCATTCAAAAACCTTAGGCGATTGTATCTTTTTGCCTTATTAACTATTGCTGTTACAGTACTTTTGAGTCAGTTATTAATTCAATACAACCTTCACAGTCAGCTGAGTGATTCTCGAATTATCAATTTTTCAGGAAAACAACGATTCCTTAGTCAAAAGTTAACCAAAGAAATTTTAATCTTAAATTATGTTACTCCTCCCGAAAAAAACGAGACCGAAATTGAAAAAATAAGTACCATTATTAAACTTTGGACATTCAATCAAAATGCATTAGAAACAGGGAATGACAGCCTTGGTTTTCCCAAAGAAAAGAGCAAAATAGTCATTGATTTATTTGCGTCAATCAAACCTAATTTTAATACTATTTTACAAAATACTACCGTTTTTTTGAATAATAAAAAACGAGGTATCAACGAAGAACAAAATCAAATATTGGTCCAAAAAATCATCGAAAACTCAGCTGTTTTCCTAGATAAAATGGATGCTATAGTTGGTCAATACGACAAGGAAGCGCTCAAAAAAGTTAGACTGCAAAGCAATACAGAATATGGAATTTTACTTTTCACCATGTTAGTATTGTTACTCGAATTTCTTTTCATATTCAAACCCACTAATAAAAGAGTTGAAGTATTAATTTCGAAACTTTTGTCTTCAGAGAAAAAAGCGCTCAAATTAGCCTACAATACTGAAATCATCAGTGAACAAAAAGAAAATTCTGTAAAAGAACTTAAATCACTGAACTACGCAATGGAAAATACATTATTGTATTGCCGAGTAGCCAATGACGGAACCATTATACATATAGGCGAAAAATTTGCCAAGCTTCTGAAATATTCCAATTTTCAATCCGACAAAAAATTCTCTGAAGTACTAACACCCATAGAAAAAGAACAACTCTTTATTGACCGAATTATTACTGGAAAACAAAAAAGTGGCTGGCAAGGCGAAATCAATGTTACTAATGCTGAAAATGAAATACTTTGGCTTGATTTATCAATGGTACCAGTTACCATCAAAAAAGAAGAATCAGAATTATTAATCATCTGTTTTAACATTACCATTCGGAAAAAAGCCGAACAAGAAGTCGAAAGACTAAATGCTGAAAATATTGCTGAAAAAATAAACCAACAAAAAATAATTTCGAGCAAAATTGTCGAAAATCAAGAACACGAGCAAAACAGAATTGCTAGAGAAATTCACGACGGAATAGGCCAAATGCTAACGGGTTTAAAATTCAGTCTCGAAAGCATCAACCTCGAAGACAAAGAAAAATCAGCCCAAAAAATAGAATACCTAAAGAAACTTTCGCTAGACATTATTAAAGGGGTACGAACCGCTACTTTCAACTTGATGCCACCAGAATTAAGTGACCACGGTATAGTATCTTCCTTAGGGAAACTAACCCTAGAGTTATCTAAATTGACTGGAAAAAATATTCTTTTTTACAACAAAACTGACTTCGACCAACGACTTGATTCCTTAATCGAAATCAACCTCTATCGTCTGACTCAAGAAGCAATTAACAATGCTATAAAATACGCCGAATCGACTCATATTATTGTCCAACTTTCTCATAGTCCCACCTTGCTAAGTGTTACTATTGATGATAACGGAAAAGGGTTTGATGTCTCTAAAGTCGAAAAAAACAAAACCATCGAATCAGGAGGTATGGGATTACTATTCATGAAAGAAAGAATACAATACATCAATGGTCGTATCTTTTTTAATTCCATTCCTGGCGAAGGAACACGCATCACTTTCAACATCCCTATTTAAAATTACAAAAACAGTCTGTAAAGACTTTTACCAGTTTTAAAATACATCAATCCTTATCAAATACTATTAGATCATTTAGATGACACTGAACAAAATCCATAAGAATCTTTCAACATCTAAATAAAGCGTCGAAATCATAATATAAAGAGGCTAGTCTTCCCCTTTTTCGGACTAATTAATATTATCCATGAATTCACTCCACAGGTGTTAGAAATATCGAGTTTTTCTTTTTTAGACTAACTAATATTTATGCTTAATTTTTGTTAATCCACAGGTTTTAGGATTGATTCTTGATCCATTCCAATTTACTCTTCAAAACTGATTTGAAACAAAAAAACCACCTAACAAAAAGTTAGATGGCTTTACGATGAGCCGGCGGAGGGACTCGAACCCACGACCTGCTGATTACAAATCAGCTGCTCTAGCCAACTGAGCTACGCTGGCGTCTCATTACGGGTGCAAATATAAGCAGGATTTTGAAT
>NZ_JBAWDL010000244.1:0-14020 GCF_049590715.1 Flavobacterium sp. | reverse complement strand
TCAGTTCTTACAATTCCAAATAATAGTAAATCATAGATATCTACAAAATAACCCAAAGCAGCTACAATTACGGCAGCATTAAATATTGAATTGGGTTTTGTTTCTAGCGAAGTGTTTATGGTCATTGCTTGTGTTTAATTTTTTTTCAAAAATAATATAAATTCATTTCAATACTATCTTTATTTTTTATTCTGTCATTGTACATTTCAATTAATGAAAGTCTATAAGTTGTTTTTCAATTTGTACTTTTGAAGTATTAAAATTAAGAATTAGAATCTCCAATATGAAAATTGTAATATCACCTGCTAAATCGCTCAATTTCGATACCGAACTTCCAATATCTAACTATAGTGAATCGTCTTTTTTGAAAGAATCACGTCAAGTACATAAAGTTTTAAAAAGTAAAAAACCATCTGACTTGTCTGATATGATGCATATTTCTGAAAAATTAGCAGATTTGAATTGGCAACGTAATCAAGATTGGAAAACTCCTTTTACAACTGAGAACGCAAGACCAGCAGTTTACACATTTGATGGTGACGTTTATACGGGATTAGATGCGTACACGATTCCAGCTGATAAAATTGATGTATTACAAGATAAATTACGAATTCTGTCAGGATTGTATGGATTATTGAAACCATTAGATTTAATGCAAGCCTACCGTTTAGAAATGGGAACAAAAGTGCCCATTGGAGACAATAAAAACTTATATGAATTTTGGAAACCGATCATCACTAAGGCATTGAATAAAGAATTGAAAGCAGGAGAGTTGTTTGTCAATTTAGCTAGTAACGAATATTTTTCAGCTATTGATGTAAAAGCGTTAAAAGTACCTGTGATTACACCCGATTTTAAAGATTATAAAGATGGGAAACTAAAAATAATTAGTTTTTTTGCCAAAAAAGCGAGAGGAATGATGGTGCGTTATATTATTGATACTGGAGCAGAAACGATTGAGGACTTGAAGGGATTTAATTATGATGGTTATCAATTTGATGCCAATTTATCTAAGGGAAATCATCTTGTTTTTACGAGGTAAATTTTTCTAAACTGTAAGCGAATTTTTTTAAACCATTTATGAAAATAAAGAAATTTAAGGCTAGATGTTTTTTACGAGTAGAGGGTAGTTTTTAAAAGGTGTTGTAGGAATTTCTGGAATCACAAAAACATTAAACTAGATTGTGTTGGTTTTTTTTGCACTATAAAATGTAGTAGGAAATTTTTATCGGATGCCAGTCTGAGCTTTTCGAAAACCATCTGCAAAGAAACACTTCGACAAGCTCAGTGTGACAAATTGAAACAATTGTCAATGCAAAACGCTTTGAAACTTAATTTTCTTTAAATTCTTAGTAGTGAAATTAAATGTTTAGAATTTATCAAAAATAGTTACTGTAAAAAAAGCTGTTTGAAATACTATCAAACAGCTTTTTGTAATTTTTATAAGTGTAAAAGAATTACTTTCTTTTGATCACTTTTTCAACAGCTTCAACAATGGCTTGATTGTTTAACTTGTATTTTTCCATTAATTGCTCAGGAGTTCCAGACTCACCAAAACTATCATTAACAGCTACAAATTCTTGTGGTGCAGGAGTGTTTAAAGCTAAAACTCTAGCAACACTTTCTCCAAGACCTCCAAGGATGTTATGCTCTTCAGCTGTAACAACACATTTGGTTTTAGCTACTGATTTTAAGATAGCTTCGTCATCTAATGGTTTAATAGTGTGAATATTGATAACTTCAGCAGAAATTCCTTTAGCTTCTAATGCTTCAGCAGCGATCAAAGCTTCCCAGACTAGGTGTCCTGTAGCAACAATCGTTACATCAGTTCCTTCGTTTAAAAGGATTGCTTTTCCAATTACGAATTCTTCGTCAGCAGGAGTAAAGTTAGCCACTACTGGACGACCAAAACGTAAATACGCTGGTCCTTCATGTTTTGCTAAGGCAATCGTAGCTGCTTTGGTTTGATTGTAATCACAAGTGTTGATTACAGTCATTCCAGGTAACATTTTCATTAATCCAATATCTTCAAGAATTTGGTGAGTAGCACCATCTTCTCCTAATGTCAATCCTGCGTGTGAAGCACAGATTTTTACATTTTTTTCAGAATAAGCTACTGATTGGCGGATTTGGTCGTAAACTCTTCCTGTAGAAAAGTTAGCGAAAGTTCCTGTAAAAGGAATTTTTCCACCAATGGTTAAACCAGCTGCAATTCCGATCATGTTTGCTTCGGCAATTCCAATTTGGAAAAAACGTTCTGGGTGATTTTTTTTGAAATCATCAAATTTTAATGAACCGATTAAGTCAGCACAAAGTGCTACCACATTTTCATTAGTTTGACCTAATTCAGTCATTCCCGCTCCAAAACCTGAACGAGTATCTTTACTTCCTGTATTTGTATATTTTTTCATTTCTTAATTTAGATTTTTGATAGTATTCTATTGAATACGTACTACTTTCTAGTAATCTGAATTGCCTCCAGTATTGTAATTTTGACCTAAAGCATTTTCTAGTTGAGTATCATTTGGTGCTTTACCATGCCAAGCATGACTGTACATCATATAATCAACTCCGTTACCCATTTCAGTGTGTAATAATACACAAACAGGTTTTCCTTTTCCAGTTCTTGCTTTAGCTTCGTTCATTCCAGCAAGGATAGCTTCAATGTCATTTCCTTTAGTGATTTCAACTACTTCCCAATCAAAAGCTTCAAATTTTGCACGGATACTTCCCATACATAAAACTTCATCAGTAGTACCGTCAATTTGTTTTCCGTTTAAATCTACAGTTGCAATTAAGTTATCCACTTTTTTTGCAGAAGCATACATGATTGCTTCCCAGTTTTGACCTTCTTGCAATTCACCATCACCGTGAAGTGTGTAAACGATATGATTGTCGTTGTTTAATTTTTTTGCTTGAGCAGCTCCAATCGCAACAGATAAACCTTGACCTAATGATCCTGAAGCAATACGAACTCCTGGTAAATGATCGTGAGTGGTAGGGTGTCCTTGTAATCTTGAGTTAATTAGACGGAAAGTTGCTAATTCAGAAATTGGAAAATAACCACTTCTTGCAAGTACGCTATAAAAAACTGGAGATATATGTCCGTTTGAAAGGAAGAAAAGGTCTTCACCAATTCCGTCCATGTCAAAACCTTCTTTACGCTCCATTAAGTTTTGGTATAGGGCTACTAAAAATTCTGTACAGCCAAGAGAACCTCCTGGGTGACCAGAGTTGACAGCGTGTACCATTCTAAGAATGTCTCTTCTTACTTGGATCGTTAAATCGTTTAATTGTTGTGTGTTAGGCTTCATTTTATATGTAAAAGTTAAACTGGTGCAAATGTAATTTTTATTTTCCCGTAAGACAAATGATTTTTGGTTTTGTTAACCAAATCGTGTAAGAATAAAAAAAACTATCGTGTAGATAGCCTTTTTAAGTTTTTAGGATAAAAGAATCTTATTTATTCATCTTTGTGGAAAAATAGCAGTATAATCCTTTTGAAAATAAACCTGTGATAGTATGGTCGTTTATCAAAAAATCAAAATAGAGTTAATACATAAGTAATAAACACTCTTTAATGTCGTGTTTTGATTTTATGACTTCTTTAAAATTTTCGACTTACTTAAATTACACATAAAAGTAGCTCCATTTTGTTTTACTACCAATTGTTATAATTTTCTTTTTTTCCTTTTTCTGTCTGTGGAAATGAGTATTTGTTTAGTTCCTAAGGGTGTGTATAAAAAAAGAATTGTAACATGGGAATTTTATAACATAGTTAATTGCTAAATTACCGATATTTGAAAAAATTAAACGCAGCAAACAGTTCTATAGTATTATGATTCTAATTGTAGATGATGTCAAGGCGAATATAGTCGCTTTAAAAAAAATATTAGAAATTCACAATCTTGAAGTCGATACAGCAACTTCTGGGGAAGAAGCGCTAAAAAAAATTTTAAAAACGGAATATTCTCTTATTATAATGGATGTTCAAATGCCACATATGGATGGGTTTGAAGTTGCTGAAATATTAGCAGGAAATAGTAAGACTAAAGATATTCCAGTCATCTTTTTATCTGCAGTAAATACACAAAAAAACTTTATTTCTAAAGGATATGAAACTGGTGGTGTGGAATATATTACTAAACCAGTTGATCCAGATCTTTTGATTTTGAAAGTGAAAACGTTTCTTAAACTTTATAATCAACAGCAAGAACTCAAAATTGTTAGGGATTTACTTTCTAAAGAAATTGAAATTAGAAAGAAAGACCAAGAAAACCTTGAAGTAATAGTTGCGGAGCGTACCAAAGAATTAGTCAAAAACAATGAAGAATTAGAACTACGAAATCACGAATTACAACAGTTTTCATGGGTAGTATCGCATGATTTAAAAGAACCTGCACGAAAAATTCAGATGTTTATCAATGTCATTAAGGACAAATTTTTAATCAAGGAAGAAAAATCCCTGTATTATATAGACAGAACACTAAGGACAGCGGAGAGAATGCAAAATCTAATTACTGATTTGCTAGAATATTCTAGACTTTCATCAAATTTTGCTCCAATGAGTGTGGATTTAGATTTAATCGTAGCCGATGTTTTTGATGATTTTGACTATTTAATGGATAAAAAGAAGGTGGTAGTAAAAATTGGGGATTTACCAGTTATACAAGGGATACCAAGCCAGTTAAGACAGGTTTTTCAGAATTTAATAGGTAATTCAATCAAATTTTCCAAAACAGATGTAACGCCAATTATTGAAATTAAGGCTGCTATAATTAGTGAAAAGAGTTTTGATAGCCCAGAGGATTCCAATGGGAAATTTTGTAGAATTGAAGTTAAGGATAATGGTATTGGTTTTGATGAAAATTATTTAGGACAAATCTTTTTAATATTTCAAAGCTTGAATGACAGAAGTGTTTATGAGGGAACTGGAATAGGTTTGGCTATAGCCAAAAAAATTATTGACAAACATAACGGTTTAATTACCGCTAAAAGTGGTACGAACATGGGTGCTACTTTTATCATTGTTTTGCCCCTAGAAGTAGAAGGGAATTTATAATGCACCATTTACAATTTATATGAAAGAAAATTTTAGAAGAAATGTATTGATTAGCTCAGCTGTGTCTATCATCATATTAATGATTAGTTCAGCTGCTTCTTTTGTCAGTATAAAAAGTTTATTAAATAGTAATCAATGGGTAAACCATACTCAGGAAATTATTTTTAATCTAAATCAAGGAACAACAGTAATGCTTGAATCGCAAACCAGCATGCGAGGTTACCTTATTACGGGTAAAGATGAGTTTTTATCTGATTTTAAAAAGAAAGAAGAAATCACAAATTCTTATTTTTTAAAAGTAGAAAAGTTGACTCAGGATAATCCGACCCAACTAAAAAGACTTAGAGAATTAAGACCCCTTAGAGAAAAATATTTTCAATTTTTAAATCAAAAAGTTCAAGAAAAAAAGAATGGTTTCGATTTTTTGACCTCTGATTTAGAGGTGGGTAAAGTTACAATGAATGGAATTCGTCAACTAACTAAGGATATTGAAAAAGAGGAACAAGGTTTACTTGCTTCTAGAATTGTTGTTTCTGAACGGTATGGCAAATACAGTTCAATACTTATTATTTTGGCTTTTGTTATCGCATTGGTTATTAGTGTTTTATTTTTGATTAGAATATTAAAAGATTATAATGAACGTGTTCTTCTTTTAAAAGAATTAGAAGTCAAAGATAAAGAGATTCAATTGCGAATTAAAACCATTAGTACAGTCGCAAAACAAATTGAAGAAGGGAATTTTGATATTGAAATGGATGCTTCAGCTGGTGATACCTTAGGAAGTGTAAGCGATTCATTGAGAAATATGGGAATCTCACTAGCTACTTCATTCAAAAAATTAGAAGATAATGAATGGTTGCAAGCGGGTATTGCTAATATTAATACTGTAATGTTGGGTGAAAAATTAGTAGATGTTTTGACTAACGATGTTATCGAACAATTAGCAGTTTATACTAAGAGCAGTGCTGGAATTATTTATATATTAGAAGGAGATTCTTTACATGCAAATGGAAGTTATAACTATATTTCAGGCTCTGGTAGAGAAAGTTTCAAAATAGGCGAAGGTTTAGTAGGACAAGCAGCGTTGTCTGATTGTTTATTAGAGTTAAATGTGCAAGAAGAAAATGATATCACAATATCCTATGCAATAGGGGAAGTAAAACCTAAGCATGTAGTAGCTTTTCCTGTTAAGGATAATAAAATGGAAGGTGTTATTGTATTGGCAAGTTTGAAGAAATATAGATCTTCGGATATACATTTTCTAAAAACTGTAGCAAATCATATTGGAATAGGTTTACGAGCTACAAAAAATAGAAAACATTTAAGTGATTTATTAGAAGAAACGCAAGCACAGTCTGAGGAACTGCGCATCCAACACAGTGAAATGGAGTCAATCAATGCAGAACTTGAAGCACAAACAGAAAAACTTCAAGCTTCAGAAGAAGAGTTGAGAGTACAGCAAGAAGAATTACAACAAACTAATGAAGAACTTGCTGAAAGAAGTGTTTTATTAGAAGAAAAAAATACTGAAATCCAAAAAAAATCTGAAGATTTAGAAATTACTACAAGATATAAATCTGAGTTTTTGGCTAATATGTCACATGAGTTACGCACACCCTTAAATTCAATTTTATTATTAAGCCGATTACTTTCAGAAAACAATGATAGTAATATGAATGAGGAACAAGTTGAATTTGCACAAGTAATTCAAAGTTCTGGAAACGGACTTTTAGGTTTGATTGATGAAATTCTGGATCTTTCAAAAATTGAAGCTGGTAAAATGGATTTAGAATTCCATGATGTACCAATAAAAGATATTACGGATTCGTTAGTAAGCTTGTTTGCTGTTGTTGCCAAAGAAAAAAATATTCAATTTAATGTCATTTCGGATCAAGCACCATTTATCCTTAGGACAGATCAAATGCGTTTAGAACAAATTTTGAAAAATTTAATTTCAAATGCTATAAAATTTACTTCAACAGGAAGTGTTACTCTTGAAATTAAATTGGATTCCACAAATGAACGAACAATCTGTTTTGTTATAAGTGATACTGGGATTGGAATTCCTTTGGATAAACAACCTTTAATTTTTGAAGCTTTTCAACAGGCAGATGGCTCAACGAAAAGGAAATACGGTGGTACTGGTTTAGGATTGTCTATTAGTCGAGAATTGGCTAAATTATTAAAAGGAGAAATAACTTTAAAAAGTGTAATAAATAAAGGTAGTGAATTTACATTATGTTTACCCATAGATGGTGTTCAAAATAAGAAATCACAAAATATTAATTTTCAGAAAACAGTAGAAAAATTTGAAGAAAAACCTGAAGAAATACTGTGCTCTGAAAAGAAAGTTAAAAAATATATCAGTACCTCTATTCCCGATGAAGTTGCTGATGATCGAAATGATATTGTTGCTAATGACAAGGTTATTTTAATTGTAGAAGATGATGTGAATTTTGCTAAATCACTTTTAACTTTTAGTCGAAAAAAAGGCTATAAAGGTGTGGTTTCCGTGCGTGGTGATTATGCTTATAAGTATGCTTTGATGTACAAACCAGTGGGTATATTATTAGATATAGAATTACCTATAAAAAATGGTTGGGAAGTCATGGAGGAATTAAAAGGAGATTTAACTACGCGTCATATTCCAGTACATATTATGTCCTCACATCGTTTAAAACAAGAAAGCATGCTCAAAGGTGCCGTAAACTTTTTAGATAAACCAGTAGCTTTTGAGAAAATGCCTGAAATTTTTAAAAAAATTGAACAAATAATAAATAAAGAATCCCAAAAAGTATTGATAATTGAAGACAATGCGCAACATGCACAAGCATTGGCTTACTTTTTAGAAACTTACAATATTAATTCTGAAATTAAAAATGAAGTTAGTGAAGGAGTAGAAACACTCAAAACAACTGATGTTAACTGTGTGATTCTTGATATGGGAATTCCAGATAAAAACGCATATGAAATTTTGGATGGACTAAAAAAATCACCTGGATTAGAAAATTTACCCGTAATTGTTTTTACAGGAGAAAGTTTATCAATGAAAGAAGAGCTTAGAATAAAAAAATATGCTGATTCGATTGTGGTAAAAACAGCGCATTCATATCAAAGGATGTTAGATGAGGTTTCTTTATTTTTACACCTAGTTGAAGAGAATAAAACGGAAAGTAAAAGCAACAAAAAACTACACATACTCAATAATATTTTGAGTGGAAAAAAAGTTTTAATTGTAGATGATGATGTGCGAAATATCTATTCATTGACAAAATCCTTAGAGGCATTCAAAATGAATATTGTTACCGCTATTGATGGAAGAGAAGCCTTGACCATATTAGAAGAAAATCCGGATACTGATGTAGTTTTGTTAGATATGATGATGCCAAATATGGACGGGTACGAGACAGCTATTAGAATCAGAGAAAATAACACCTTCAAGCGATTACCAGTCATTGCAGTAACAGCAAAAGCAATGACTGGAGATCGTGAAAAATGTATCAAAGCAGGTGCTTCTGATTATATTACGAAACCCGTAGATATTGACCAATTATTATCATTATTGAGAGTTTGGTTATATGACAAAATAAATTAACATATTAATTTTAAAATGCATAAAAAAAGAATTTTAATTATTGATGATGATTCAAGGAATATTTTTGCATTAAATGCCACCTTACGTGCAAAATCCTTTAATTGTGTTTCTTGTTTAAGTGCTGAAGAAGCATTAAAATTATTGCATGACGATTCTAATTATGATGCGATATTAATTGATATGATGATGCCAGACATGGATGGTTATGAAGCCATTCCATTGATTAAAAATATTCCAGAACACAGGACAACTTATATTGTTGCTGTTACCGCACAGGCGATGGTTGGAGATAGAGAAAAATGTTTGTTAGCTGGTGCGGATGATTATATTTCGAAACCTATAGATGTAGATAAATTATTACAATCACTGGCACATATTTAAGATAATTATGATTGAAGATAAGGATTTAGATGCGCTTATAAACGACGTATATGAACATTATGGATTTGATTTTGGAAGTTACTCAAGAGCTTCCTTACAACGTCGTGTGGATAGACTTTATCAATTAGATGGATTTAATCATTTTTATGAATTTTTGTATAAAATACGTACAGATGAATTGTATTATAAAAGAATGATTGATGAAATTACCGTAAACGTTACCGAAATGTTTCGCGATCCTTCATTTTTTAAAGTTTTACGGGAAGAAATAGTTCCTATTTTAGCAACAAAACCATTCATCCGAATTTGGCATGCAGGTTGCTCCACAGGTGAAGAGGTTTACTCCATGGCAATCATTCTCAAAGAAGCAAATTTGTTGCATAAATCATTATTATATGGTACTGACATTAATGGAGAAGTATTAGAATCAGCTAAAAAAGGAATTTTTCCGCTTCGAATGATGAAATTATATTCTGAAAATTATTTAGCTTCAAATGGTTATCAAGACTTTTGTTCTTATTACACTGCAAATTATAATATTGCACAATTCAATGCTGAATTTAGTGCTAGGATGGTGTTTTCGCAACATAATTTAGTGTCTGATACTTCGTTTAATGAGTTTGATTTAATCCTCTGCCGTAATGTTCTTATTTATTTTGATAATACCCTTCAAAAAAGAGTTCTTACATTATTTGATGATAGTTTGTCTGTTTTGGGTTTTTTAGCTTTAGGGGCTAAAGAAAGTATAAAGTATGCGTTAGGTGATACAAAATTTCAACAATTACGGAAGGAAAAAATATGGAAGAAAATTCAAAAATAGCAAACTGTAAGTTAGTTATTATAGGAGGTTCTGCAGGGAGTTTACAAAGCATTCTCAAAATTATTCCTTTTATCAATAAAACTATTTCTTATTCAATTGTAATTGTAGTACATCGAAAAAATACTGAAGATACTATCCTAGAGGATTTAATTTCGGTAAAATCATCTTTGCCATTATATTATGTTGAAGATAAATTGCCAATTCAAACAGGGTGTATTTATGTTGCGCCTTCTGGTTACCACATGTTATTCGAGAAAAACCATACTATTGCATTAGATGCTTCAGAAAAAGTATTTTACAGCAGACCAAGTATTGACGTTTCATTTGAATCAGCTGCACAAATTTTTAATAATGAATTAATTGGTATCTTACTTTCAGGGGCTAATGCTGATGGTACTTTAGGATTAAAAACCATTCAAAAAAGAAAAGGAATAAGTATCATACAAAATCCTAAAACAGCTGAAATTCCATACATGCCGGAATTTGCCATTTTAAATAGTGAACCAGATTATATTTTGACAGAAGAAGAAATTGTACTGTTCTTAAATTCATTACCAAAAAAAAAGGGTGAATAAATAGACTTTGTTTGACTTGACAACAATGGTTATCCTATAAAAGCCGTAGTTAATGGCATTCACATTGTAAGTATGTTGATTTATAGATTACATGGTTATTTATTTTTGTTTAATGTTTTTCGATAATAAGTTGGCTGTTTTTTTATCCCTAATATGTATACAAAGCTTTTAGAGTCCCATAGGTCGCAATTTCGTTTTTGTTCTCAAAAAATTATTCCAGCGTCGCGTACCATACTAATGTCTCTGTTTCTGAGTAATCTTTTTCGGCATAATAAATTTCTTTTAATCCTGTTTTAAATAAATCTCTTAACCCATGAGCAGGATGATTTCTAGTTAACATCGTTTCTTTTTGTTGATTTTGAGCTTCCATGATAGTTTTTTAAATTAAAATTTAAACCCAATTAAAATGTATGAATTCCATTTATGAATTATGATCATTTTTTTGCTTTAAAGATGATGAATTCGAGCAATTGACTGGTTTTTAGCGGTTGTTAAGTATTGATTAATAGATTGGATAGTTGTTTTAGAGTGGATTTTTTAGTTGAGAATGAGGCTTAAAACTATCTGTTTTAGACCTTCTCGTTTTAGTTTTAAAAAAATTAGCCACAAATTAATAAGGACTTAATCTGTGGCTAATTGAAATTTTAAACTTGGATATTTCAGTCTATAAAAATCAGTTTCTCTAATTGATACATAGTATTAAATTGTGGAACATTTATATCCTTAAAAAGTTTTTCGGTATGTTTGTTTACATAGGTATAAACATCAAAACCACCCGCTTGTGCTGCTTGAACACCCGCAAGACTATCTTCTATAACCAGACATTCTTCAACAGCAAAACCCATTGATTTGGCTGCATGTAGGTAAAGTTCAGGGTTGGGTTTCCAACTGTTAATGTCGTAAGCACTAAAGATATTCCCTTCAAAACGGTCAATTAACTTGGTTGTGGTTAGATTGAGTCTTATTTTTTCGGCGGGTCCATTGGAAGCCACGGCAATTGGAATATTGATTTTTGATAATAATTCATGAACCCCAGGAATGGGTTGCATTTGCGTTTTAAAAGCTTCAAAGGTACGTTCTCTAAATTCTTCTTCAAAAGTTTTAGGTAATTTTTGTGGTGCTAAATTTTCAATATAATCAAAACAAAATTGTAATGATTTGCCAAGAAAATGTGTCATGGCAAAATCGAGTGGAATACTTACTCCAATTTCTTTAGCCATTGAAACCAAAGTACTATTAGAGATACTTTCGCTATCGACTAAAACGCCATCGCAATCAAAAATTATGCATTTGTATTTCATGTTTTTAAGCTATTCTTTAATAATTTTAAAAGTTTGTGGAAACTCGTTGTTGAATGTTTTAAGAATATAAAAACCAGAAGGTAATTCACTAACATCAATAGTTCCGTTATTACTGTTTCCTTTTAATACAGAAATAGATTGGTAGTCAAATAGTTCGTAATCAAAGGTTTTGTAGTCGTAATTTAGAATAGTAATAATGTCTTTCACAGGATTTGGATAGATATAAGGCCCTTTTACTATTGCTTTTTGCAGTTCTGGTTCTACCCCTTCGCAAGCGCTTTTTAATAAAATTTCAAAATTATTATCGTCATAGTATTTTATATAATCAAGTGCTTTTGCTTTTTGAAATAACATACATGCTTCTTTGTAGTTTTTTTGATCCAGGTAAATAATACCTAAATTTCGCATTGCATACGAATTGTTCTTGGCTCTAGCAAGGACTTCTTTTAAATCGGCAATTCCTTTTTCTGATTCACCTAACTTATGATAGACTAAGCCTCTTATGGATTTTAAGTTAGGACCTTCATCGTAATTTCCAGATTCTCTTTTTATAATTCCTTCTTCATTTTTTAATGCCAAATCAGCATAATACAATGCTTTTTCATAGTTTTCTAATTTTAGATATAAATAAGCACTACCCCACAAGGCATGAGAATGATTCGGTTTCTCTATTAGTATTCGGTTCAAATAGGTTTCTGATAAAACATAGGATTTTGTTTCAGTCAGATAGTTAGTGAAATTAAATAATACACGATAGTCTTCAGGAGACGTTTTTACCGCTTTAGCATAATAATGCAAAGCGCTTTTTTCAATTTCAAATCCAGAATAAATATTAGCCAAAGCATCATAAATAACGGTTTGTGCTTGTGTGAGTTTTAATTTTGCAGATTCACTAATTGGTTTTGTTGGATTGGAAAGATATTTATCAAGTATGGATTCAACTTTCCTAAATTCCATTATTGCTAAAGTTGGGTTATTTAGTTTTTTGTACAAATGGGCTCTAGCATAAATATCATTAAAGTTTTTAGGATTGTAATTGGTTTTTTTGTTTAATTCAATCAGTTTCTCTAATCCTTTTTTTATAATATCTTCTTGTCGTGTGTTTTCATAGGGGAGTTTATAATCCGTTCTATTGATTATTTTTCCATGATCAAAAGTGGTCGTTACCATTTTCTCTCCTTCTTTATTGTATTGAGTTGCTTCTCCATTAAAACGACCTAGATCGTCATAATAAAAAAGTTCGTTTTTCTTTCCGTTAGGATGATAGGTTTTTAGGCTGTCTATTTTTTTATCTATTCCAAAATATACTTGCATTGAAACAATACTGTCACGATAATAGAGTGTATTTGTTTTTGGCTTTGAAATTTCTTTTGTATCAGCAGTTTTAATTTTAGTTTGTGCTAAAGTAAAAAGGGGTAAACTAAGTAAGATTAAGTAGTTTTTTATAAACATTATTATAAATTATTAATGGATGGTTAATTGGTTAATTTTGTTTTTTGTTTTAATGTGGAAATATAGTACAATTTTTAACACAAAAAACAAGTAAAATTAATTTTATTGATACCATTACGAACTACAGGACAACATCGAGCATCCTACTTTATTACGTGCCCATTCAGGACGTTTAGCAAACCATTTTTGGTGATTTTCTTGCTCATCATACGGGTTTTTAAGAAGAGTGAAAAGTTCGTCAATCAAGATGTAATCTTCTTTGTCAGCAGCTTCAATAGCCAGTTGTGCCATATAATTACGAAGGACATATTTCGGGTTGAAGGTATTCATCTTTTGAGTCCGTTCTGGATCCGTTTGTGTTTCAAGTTTTAGTCTTAAAGCATATTTTTTAAACCAATCGTTCCATGTCATTTCTATATCTGAATGTGGCTCAGGTAAATTGTAAAAAGCTTCGGTTATACTTTGAAATCCATTTTCAGGTTTTTCTTTTTCAAAGCGACTTAAATTTCTAAAGAAAATAGTCATATCGGTTTCCGTAAGATGGAGGTTTTCTTCCATTTCTTGGATTAAGGCTTGGTCTTTTTCGTTTTCGGTGAATAATCCAATTTTAGAGCGCATCATTTGGATATATTTAACATCATAATCCGCTCTGAAGTCGTTTAGAATAGCTTCCAGTCCTTGTGCTTCTTCGATAAGCGGATATAAAGTATTGGCTAATTGGTATAAATTCCAAAGCACCATATCGGGTTGGTTTCCGTAACGATAGCGCTTGTTTTGTGCATCAGTAGTATTGGGTGTCCAACCATAGTCGTAGCCTTCGAGCCAGCCGTAAGG
>NZ_JBAWDL010000243.1:0-3743 GCF_049590715.1 Flavobacterium sp. | reverse complement strand
ATGATAAACAAAGTTAAACACTTAGTTTCTGTTGAAGAAGCTAAATAACAAATACTGTTATGAATTTAAGTAACTTACAACCAGCTGAAGGGTCAACACACAATCAAAATAAAAGATTAGGTAGAGGAGAAGGTTCAGGAAAAGGTGGTACTTCTGCAAGAGGACACAAAGGAGCAAAATCTCGTTCTGGTTATTCTAAAAAGATTGGTTTTGAAGGAGGGCAAATGCCACTTCAAAGACGTGTGCCTAAGTTTGGTTTCACAAACATCAACCGTAAAGAATACGAGGGTGTTAATTTGGATACTCTTCAATTATTAGTTGATAATGGTATTATTACTGATGCTGTCGATATGACAACATATGTAGAAAATCGTTTGGCTACTAAGAATGAAATCGTTAAGATTTTAGGAAGAGGAGAATTGAAAGCAAAATTAAAAGTAACTGCTCACAAATTTACTGCTACTGCAAAAGCTGCTATTGAAGCTGCTGGAGGAGAAGCTGTAACAATATAATTTTTCAATTAAGTATGAAGAAATTTATTGAATCAATTAGTAATGTTTGGAAAATAGAAGAACTGAAAAACAGAATCCTAATTACATTAGGTTTGTTATTAGTTTATCGTTTTGGAGCTCAAGTAACACTTCCTGGAATAGATGCGACTCAACTAGCTAATTTAGCGGGTCAAACTAAGGAAGGAATTGGTTCAATTCTTGACATGTTTACTGGAGGTGCATTTTCACAAGCATCAGTTTTTGCTTTAGGAATCATGCCTTACATCTCAGCATCAATTGTTGTTCAGCTTATGGGAATTGCGATTCCTTATTTGCAAAAATTACAAAATGATGGTGAGAGTGGTAGAAAAAAGATTAATCAGATCACACGTTGGTTAACTATCGTTATTACGTTAGTTCAAGGACCTACGTATATCTATAATCTATATAGAACTTTACCTGGAAGCGCATTTTTATTAGGGTTTAATTCTTTTGAATTCTTATTTTCTTCAGTTGTTATTTTAGTTACAGGTACAATTTTTGCCATGTGGTTAGGAGAAAAAATAACTGATAAAGGAATTGGAAATGGTATTTCACTGTTAATTATGGTGGGTATTCTTGCAAGATTTCCTCAGGCATTTATTCAAGAATTTACAACCAGAGTTACTAACAACAATGGTGGTCCGATGCTTTTAGTAATCGAGATTATTATTTGGTTATTAGTTATTATTGCTTGTGTTTTATTGACAATGGCAATACGTAAAATACCAGTTCAGTATGCTCGACGTACTGCTTCAGGAGATTACGAACAAGATATGTTAGGTGGTAATAGGCAATGGATACCTTTGAAGCTAAATGCTTCAGGTGTAATGCCAATTATTTTTGCTCAAGCAATCATGTTTGTTCCTGCTGCTGTTGCTGGTTTATCTAAATCAGATGCATCACAATCTGTAGTTGGCGCTTTTAGTAATATGTTTGGATTTTGGTATAATTTTGTATTTGCAACATTGATTGTTGTATTTACTTATTTTTACACTGCGATTACAGTTCCTACTAACAAGATGTCTGACGATTTAAAGAGAAGTGGTGGTTTTATTCCAGGTGTTAGACCTGGTGTTGAAACTTCTGACTTTTTGGATAAAGTGATGTCTTTGATAACTTTCCCAGGATCTTTATTTCTTGCTCTAATAGCTGTGTTCCCAGCAATTGTTGTAAGTCTTATGGATGTTCAACAATCTTGGGCAATGTTTTTTGGGGGTACCTCATTAATAATTATGGTTGGTGTTGCCATTGATACAATTCAGCAAATTAATTCATATTTGTTAAATAAACATTATGATGGTTTAATGAAAACTGGTAAAAATAGAAAAGCAGTAGCTTAATTTTATGGCAAAACAATCAGCAATAGAACAAGACGGATCAATCATTGAAGCATTATCAAATGCAATGTTCCGTGTAGAATTAGAAAATGGACATATCGTAATTGCTCATATTTCTGGAAAAATGCGAATGCATTATATCAAGTTATTACCTGGTGATAAAGTGAAACTAGAAATGAGTCCTTATGATTTGTCGAAAGCAAGAATTACTTATAGATATTAAAGGATATTCACAATGAAAGTTAGAGCATCAGTAAAAAAGAGAAGTCCCGAGTGCAAGATTGTGCGTAGAAAAGGGAGATTGTACGTTATAAACAAAAAGAATCCTAGATTTAAACAAAGACAAGGATAGTTATGGCAAGAATAGCAGGGGTAGATATCCCAAAAAACAAGAGAGGTGTTATAGCACTTACCTACATCTTCGGATTAGGAAAAAGTAGAGCTATTGAGATTTTAGAAAAAGCTCAAGTAAGCCAAGATAAAAAAGTTCAAGACTGGAATGATGACGAGATCGGAGCAATTCGTGAAGTAGTTGGATCTTTCAAAATTGAAGGAGAATTACGTTCTGAAGTTTCTTTGAACATCAAACGTTTAATGGATATTGGATGTTACAGAGGTATTCGTCATAGATCAGGTCTTCCTTTAAGAGGACAAAGAACTAAGAATAACTCTAGAACTAGAAAAGGTAAAAGAAAAACTGTTGCTAACAAGAAGAAAGCAACTAAATAATAAGTAATATGGCTAAAGCAACAGCAAAAAAACGTAAAGTTATCGTTGAATCAACGGGTGAAGCTCATATTAGTGCCACTTTTAACAACATCATTATTTCGTTAACGAACAAAAAAGGTGATGTTATTTCTTGGTCTTCAGCAGGTAAAATGGGTTTTAGAGGTTCTAAAAAGAATACTCCATACGCAGCTCAAATGGCAGCAGAAGATTGTAGTAAAGTAGCTCTTGAGGCTGGACTTAAAAAAGTGAAAGTTTATGTTAAAGGACCAGGTAACGGACGTGAGTCTGCTATTCGTTCTATTCATAACGGTGGAATCGAAGTAACTGAAATAATTGATGTTACTCCAATGCCTCACAATGGATGTCGTCCTCCAAAAAGACGTAGAGTTTAAAAAAAAAATAATTTAAGTATAACTAGGTAGAAATAACGATTATCGAAGGATATGACCTGAATTCATAATCTCTACCTTAATTAATTCACAGAAATGGCAAGATATACTGGTCCAAAAACTAGAATTGCTCGTAAATTTGGCGAGGCAATTTTCGGAGATGATAAAGCTTTCGAAAAAAGAAATTACCCTCCTGGACAACACGGGATGGCAAAAAAAAGAGGTAAAAAATCTGAATATGCTGTCCAGTTAATGGAAAAGCAAAAAGCTAAATATTCTTATGGAATTTTAGAAAAACAATTCAGAGGTTTATTTAAAAAAGCATCTGCTACTAAAGGTGTTACTGGTGAAGTTCTTTTACAATTGTGTGAGGCAAGATTGGATAATGTAGTTTTTAGAATGGGCGTTGCTCCATCTAGAAGAGGTGCTAGACAATTGGTTTCTCACAGACACATCACTGTAAATGGTGAAGTTGTAAATATTCCTTCCTACCACTTAAAACCTGGTGATAAGGTTGCTGTTCGTGAAAAATCTAAATCTATAGAGGCTATCGAACGTTCTTTGTCTAATTCAAGTCATGTTTATGAATGGATTACTTGGAATAATGATGTTAAAGAGGGTACTTTTGTTTCTGTACCAGCTAGACTTCAAATTCCAGAAAACATTAAAGAACAATTAATCGTAGAGTTGTACAACAAATAATAATTGACTTAGTCGAAATTTATGGCAATATTTAATTTTCAGAAGCCCGATAA
>NZ_JBAWDL010000242.1:0-18371 GCF_049590715.1 Flavobacterium sp. | reverse complement strand
GTCCATATATCTCTATTGTTTTGTTTTTATAAAACACTATTCATTAAAATACCCAAACCCCATTCTATTAATTTCCTTTACAACCTGAACCTTATCAATATAATTATTCAACGTTACTTTTGCAGACCTTTGATATCCAAAAGATTCAATAAAACCAGTTTTAGTATGCAATTTGGTTAAAAATGTTTTTCTTAAATGCTTAATACTAAAATCATCAGATAGTCCTGCTTTCTTTCTAAAAAAAGTAAACGAATGGCTTATTTGAGTCTTTAGTGTTTTTCTAGAAATATTATAATCATCAGCAATCAGATATTTATCAGCACCTAAATACTTTTTATACTCCAATCTATTCAATAAATTTTCTAACTCAATTGAGGTTGGAATCATAACTTTTTTTGGAGCCTTGGTATTATTCCAATTATGAGCCCTTTCAAATTTTAAATCTGTTCCAACTAAATCCGATATTCTCCACTTTTAAAAACAGAAAACCCTTGTGAGTTCAATATTCACAAGGGTTTTATTTTTTTACTGTAAAGTTATTTACTCAACTCCACAAAATATTTATAAAACAACGGAATCGTCTCTATCCCTTTTAAATAGTTAAAAATCCCGAAATGTTCATTAGGCGAATGAATGGCATCACTATCAAGACCAAATCCCATAAGAATGGTTTTACTCTTCAATTCTTTTTCGAACAAAGCTACAATAGGAATACTCCCTCCGGAACGCACTGGAATGGCAGCGATTCCAAAGGTTTCTGTATAGGCTTTATTAGCCGCTTGATATTCTATACTGTTAATAGGTGTAACATACCCTTGACCTCCATGATGCGGGGTTACTTTGACTGTTACACCTGCTGGGGCACTATTTTTGAAATGTTTTGAAAACAATTCGGTGATTTCTTCCCAATCCTGATTCGGGACCAAACGCATCGAAATTTTGGCGAAAGCCTGACTCGGAATCACCGTTTTTGCTCCTTGCCCCGTATAACCACCCCAAATTCCGTTTACATCTAGTGTAGGACGGATGGAGTTTCGTTCGTTAGTAGTATACCCCTCTTCGCCATAAACGGCATTAAGATTCAGCGCTTCTTTATAATCTTCAAGATTAAAGGGTGCTTTGCCCATTTCGAGTCGTTCTTCAGTAGATAAATCTTCAACCTTATCGTAAAAACCAGGAATTGTAATTCGGTTATTTTCGTCATGGAGTGAAGCAATCATTTTAGCCAAAATATTGATGGGATTAGCTACTGCTCCACCATACAAGCCAGAATGTAAATCACGGTTAGGCCCTTTAACTTCGACCTCAACATAACTCAATCCTCGCAATCCGGTTGTTATAGAAGGTTGTTGATTTGAAATCATCCCTGTATCTGATATCAGGATGACGTCATTTTCTAATTTTTTGTGGTTGTTTTCTACAAAAGTTTTCAGGCTTACACTCCCTACTTCTTCTTCGCCTTCAATCATAAATTTCACATTACAAGGCAAGCAATTATTTTGCACCATATATTCGAATGCTTTGACATGCATAAACATTTGTCCTTTGTCATCACAAGCACCTCTAGCAAAAATAGCTCCTTCAGGATGGGTTTCGGTGATTTTTATTTCGGGTTCAAAAGGTGGTGAATCCCAAAGTTCAATTGGATCAGCGGGTTGTACATCATAATGCCCATACACTAGGATTGTAGGCAAGTTAGGATCAATTATTTTTTCTCCATAAACAATAGGATATCCATCTGTTTCGCACACCTCAACACTATCACAACCTGCTTTTTCAAGACTTAACTTTATAGCCTCAGCCATATCAATAACATCTTGGTTATAAACGGGATCAGCACTCACTGATGGTATTTTTAATAATTCGATTAGTTCTGCAATAAAACGTTCTTTATTTTGAAGGATATACGTCTTGATATTTTCCATTTTTGTGTAAACTTTAGATACTTTCAAAAATACAAAAAAATGATAACTATTTTTTTTTAATAAATTGCTTTGTATATCCGAAGATATGATTATATTTGCACCCACAAACACCAGTTCAATGAACTCCTATTTAAAATAAGAGCTAAGTGAATTAATTGAGCGGATATGGTGAAATTGGTAGACATGCCAGACTTAGGATCTGGTGCCGCAAGGCGTGTAGGTTCGAGTCCTATTATCCGCACGAAAAAAGCTTCTCAAACGAGAGGCTTTTTTTTTAATATTCCCCCAATAACTACCCCGATTCTTAGAGGTGTATTTAAATGAACCTATTTTAATCTAAAATAATCTTTTACAGTTTATTTACTAGAGAATCTTTTACCACACTAAAAAGCTATTTACATACAACATTATAAAATACTAAATTAGATTATTTGGAGATGAAAGTTAAAACATAACTAAAAACTGATTTTTAAAGGATATTTCTTGATAAAGACAAAATCTATTCAACAATTATTAAACTCTTTTTTTAAAATTTCCACTAATTTAGGCGAAGAGCCATAAATATCCTTTGTTTTATTTGTAGGGGAATAAAATTCGGTAAGTTTGAACTCTTTAGAAACAGTTATTCCTTTTTTATCAGCATTACTACAAAATAATTTCACATCATCAACATAACCGCCAATTGCATTACGGTTTAATTTTTGTTCTTTTTCAAGGTATGTAGTAAAATTATTATGAAATGTTAAATCAATTTCAATTAGTTTTAATTTTATTCCTTCATGTTTTTCAAATGCTAATATCTTATTTAATGTAGTGTTGAATTGTTCTTGGCTTTAAGGGTATGCCATTTTTATTTCTTTTTGTTTTTGAATCTTCTATAAAGGAGTTAATGAAATTCGTAAAAAACAGTTTTTCATTGGTATCTTCGTTTTTAGTCTCTCGATTAAAAAATACATCTATCTTCTCTTTGAGCCATTTACCATTTATAGTTATTGATTCATTAAATAGTTTGGTGTCTTCATATTCTTTGCTTATATAGGCTTTAAATTCTTTAAGCTTTATGTTTATATCTTTGAAGCTTACTTTTTTTATAATAGTTTTAAGTTTTCCCTGTATTTATCCCTAAAAATCTATAAAATGGATTAGGAAGATTAAGCACTAGAATCAACCTGCCTAGATTAATTTTTTGTCAAAAAAAATCCCTCTTGCTGTTCACAAAAGGGATTCTAAATATTTATTTTAAGGATCTATTCGTCGTCCTTGTCTTCTTTTTCAACGGCATCCTTATAGTCAGGATACAAGAACTTATTGTAAGGGAAACGAGTAATGTGGATTTGTCTGACTGCTTCATACACACGTTCTCTGAACTCTTCAAAGTTCTCTTTGTTGGTTGCCGAAATAAACAAAGCATTGGATTCCCCAACACGACTCATCCAAGTCGATTTCCATTCTTTAAGAGTGTAGTGTTTTGACGATTTTTCGGTAATCAAATCATCCTCATCAATCGTCAAATGACGATACGCATCAATTTTATTAAACACCATGATTGTTGGTTTATCATGCGCTTTGATGTCTACTAACGTTTGGTTAACTGAAGCAATATGATCTTCAAAATCCGCATGGGAAATATCAACAACGTGCAATAATAAATCAGCTTCTCGAACTTCGTCAAGTGTACTTTTGAACGAATCAACTAATTGTGTTGGTAATTTACGAATGAATCCTACCGTATCAGACAATAAAAATGGTAAGTTTTTAATCACGACTTTACGCACCGTAGTATCTAACGTTGCAAAAAGTTTATTTTCGACAAATACATCACTTTTACCTACGGCATTCATTAAGGTTGACTTACCTACATTGGTATACCCTACAAGAGCAACACGTACCATCGCACCACGATTGCTACGTTGCACTCCCATTTGTTTGTCAATGGTCTTTATTTTATCTTTTAAAAGAGAGATTCTATCACGTACAATACGTCTATCCGTTTCAATCTCCGTTTCTCCTGGTCCACGCATTCCAATACCCCCTTTTTGACGTTCTAAGTGTGTCCACATTCCTGAAAGTCTTGGCAATAAATAAATACATTGGGCTAGTTCTACTTGCGTTCTAGCATATGAAGTTTCTGCACGTTGTGCAAAAATATCAAGGATTAGATTGGTTCTATCAAGGACTTTACAATCTGGAATTAATTTAGATATATTTTTTTGTTGTGAAGGCGAAAGCTCATCATCAAAGATTAAAGTCGAAATCTGATGTTCTTTGATGTAACACATGATTTCTTCTAATTTTCCAGTTCCAACAAAAGTTTTAGGATTAGGCTTGTCTGTCTTTTGTGAAAAACGTTTGACCACTTGTCCTCCAGCAGTATAAGTCAAAAACTCTAATTCATCAAGGTATTCGTTAAGTTTATCCTCAGATTGATTTTGAGTGATGATACCAACTATAGCGGTTTTTTCAAAATTTATTACTTCTTTTTCTAACATAATATGGAATAAGGTGCAAATTTAACGATTTGCTCGGTAGTAATGAATGTAAATTATTTTATTCTAGGTAATGACGTTATTTGACTAAGATAGACAAAGAAGCGCAAAGCACCACTACGTTTAAAATAATTTCGTGGTGTGCTTTGCGCTTTTTTGTAAATAATTACTATTGTAATTATTCAACTTTAATTAAGTGAATATCAAATAGAAGTACTGAACCTCCAGGAATCTTCCCCATAGTATTATTTCCGTATCCTATTTGTGCTGGAATTAACAAGATTCCTTTTCCTCCTTCTTTGAAATACGTGATTCCTTCTGTCCAACCTGGAATTACTTGACGTAATCCAAAAGTGATCCCTTCAGCTTCACTTTGATCAAAAACATTTCCATCTGTAAAATAACCTTTATAAGCTACTGTTACATTTGATTCTGGTGTAGGTTGTGCCCCTTTTCCTTCCTCAGTGATAATATAATACAATCCAGAATCAGTTTTTTGAGCTTTTAAATTATTTTTAGTTAGGTAATCTTTAATCTCTTGATCATTTTTTAAACTAAAATCGGTTACTTCAACTGTCTGTTGATTCTCTTGGTTCTCTTGACTCTCTTCTTTCTTTTTACAAGAAGTTATTGTTAATGTTAATGCAACGGCTAAAAAAGCAAATTTCATCATGATAAGGTAGTTTTAATTATTATTTTGATGTTTCAATATATTCCTGTTCTTCAATTTCTTCGGTTTTTTTGCCTAGTTTGACTTTAGGTTTTTCTTGAGTTCCTGTAACAGTCAATGGAATTCCAATAATTCCTAATGGTGGTAAACCTAATCTCATTTTGATATTTAATTGTCCGTCGAAACTTGAAGTTCCTTCAATTCGAGGTCTAAAACCTGCAAATTTAAACTTAAATTGTTCAATAATAATAATATTATTTTTGATTATGGTGTTGATAGCCACTTTTGTGACATCAGGATCTTTGATACTTTCAAAATTAGTTGATTTACTTACCGAATTAAACATTTTGAAGCCTTTCATTTTTACTTCTTTCACAGACAGTACACCACCGCCAGTCAAAGAAGAATAAATTGGTTTCATGTCTTGATTCAGTTTTCCTTTGACAGCATAATCTAAAGAAACAATTCCTTGGGCACTTTTGGCTGCCGAGGCCATATTGCGAAACATTTCGATTTCGTTATAGGCTCTTTTTATATCAAAATCATCGGCTTTTATTTTAAAATCAAAAAAGGCTCTTTGCAAGGTTTCATAATTGTAAACAACATCCATTTTCACTGGACATCCAATAATTATAAACCCAGATTCATTAAGATTTAATTTTCCTTTGTTCAAACTCACATTGCCTACCAAATCAGAGATCTTGAGTCCTTGCCAATAGACTTTGCTAGCGCGAGCATTGAGTTTTAAATCTAAATTTGGCGGTATTACTACAACACCTGTTGCTGTTGGCGGGTTGACTACCGTTCCTTCAACAGGAGCAGGATCTGGACTCGCATACATGAATTCATCAACGTATAGATTATTACTTTTTAGAGCAAAATTCCCTTTCAATACCGCTTTGTCTGATAGCACAAAGTTGATAACGTTCCCCATCGAACCATTCATCACAAAATCAGATTTCCCATAAGAAGCACGAAAGTTGTTGAATTTCATTTGGTCTTGTTTGAACGTAAAAACTCCTTCGTTAATGACAAATGCTTTGGGTAAATATTGCGAATGTGTTGTAATGTCTTTAAGTATTAAAGTGCCACTATTGTGAAGTTTATTGTAGCGACCATGGGTTGCATCACTTTGTGTGCCTTTAAAGGCTAAACTGGCTTTGATATATCCAGTCACATCTAATCCTTGTTGTGAAAAGACTTTATAAATTTTAGCCAAATCTAATTCACCGTTGATTTTTACATCGTACTTCAAGTCCTCTAGATTAGCAAAACGCCCTTCAACCTTCATCTTCTTATCTTCAAAAATAAAAGAAGCTGGATTTATTTTGACTAACAAATCTTTAGTTGTGCCTGTGGGATTATCCACATTGACATTCAAATTGATAGCGGTAATTGGATGGGGATAATAAGGTGTTTTAATAGCACCATTTCTCAAAGAAAATATTCCTTTGGTTTTAGGTAATATTTTTTTAGACATATCATAAATACCATTAGCAGTAATATCCGCATTCAAAATCCCTTTCAAGTCTATGGATGTAATTCCAAAAGCGCGATTCATTTTCTGTAAATCCATCGCTGCACGAATATGAGCGGCAATCACAGGTTTTTCTAGTCCTTTGACATCCACAATCGCATTGAGATAATCTTTTCCTAAATTGAAAAAAATAGAATCAATTTTAACATTCAATTTTTGAGTATCCAAAGACGGTAATTGTGTGTCAAAATTCAAGAAAACATTTGTTGCTGGAACGGGCACTTTATCATAAGCAATCATTCCTTTTCGGATTTTCATATTGAAAGCTAGGTCCGGTTTTGTGTTGGTAGCTTCCACGTATTTTCCTTTTAATGTCAAAAGAACATCCGTTTTACCTTCGATTTTAGTTTTTTCTAGCCAAGTAGTAAATTGTGGAGGCAAGGCCGTAAAAAAATCATAAAGATTGCTATCCGTAGATTTTATTGTAAAATCCATTGCATAGCCATCTTTAATAAAATTGAAAGTTCCTTTGAAATCTACGGGTAGTTTATTGATCTTTAAATCATTTTGTTTAAATTCTAATGCCAATGAATTGGTATTGATTTTGGTAATTAAACTAGCATTTACATTTTTGTTTTTTAAATAAGGCTCTCCTGCAAAAGTAAAGTCGAAGGAATCAATTTTAGCTTCGGTAAACAAATCAAAAATAGATTCTTCTAAATCTCCCTTACCTAAATAATTGAAACCTCGAGCATCAATCAGGATTTTGGTCGATTGATCGTCATAAACTAAATGTGTATTTTTGATGTCAATTTTTTCTAATTTGATTGAGGTTTCAGATTCCTCTTGAGCTGAATTTTTATTGGATTTGGATTTGTAAACGCTATAATTCGCTTGTCCTTTTTTATTGACTTTGATATTAAACAAAGCATCCGAAACAAATATCTGGTCAATTTTAACCTCTTTATTGAAAATTAATCTCGAAACATTAATCCCAAAAGCCATTTCTTTTGAATGGATTAAAGTGTCATTTTTAAAAGGTGCTGCTCCTTTTAACGTAAAATTATTTAAGGTTAAAGTCAGCGAAGGGAAATGATTAAAAAAAGACAAATTTGAACCTTCAAAACGCAATTCGCCATCAATGTTTTCATTAGCAAAAAGTTTTATTTGATTGGTTATATATTCAGGAAAAAGTTTTGGTAATATGAATAGCAATAATAACATACTCACTACAGAGATACCTGCAATTTTAAATCCTTTCATAAGATGTTTTTTCATCGCTTTTTTTTTGCAAATGTAAAGCATTTAATCATAAATAAGATTTTAATAAAATCATATAATCAACACCTTTTACAAGCTTTCTTTCAAATTTATATTAACACTTAGCAGTGTGTGTTTTTTTATCAATAAGAGCTTACTTTCTTTCTCCAAAAATCTGAACATCATCTACTTGAAAAGCACCATCCAAAGCTGAATTTTTTCCAGAACCAATATATTTGAATGCAATATTTATTTTTCCCGAGTAATTGGATAAATCGACACCACCAGAACCTACAAATTGATACCAAGGAGTGACTTGTTTAGGAAGGATAAAAGGAACTTTTACCCAAGTAGCTTTAGCATAATCAAGACCATTAAAATTGGTGGAAACATAAACTTCTAAAGTATTCAGTGGTGAATCAACATCTAGATGGTGTTGAGAGGTTCTAAAAGTCAGCACTTCATTGATATGGATATCCATATCAATTTTAGGCGAAATCAACCAAGCAATATTGGAAGCTACTTTTGTACCGCTAATAGCAAATTCAGCACAGCCATTACCATTATAAACAGTTCCTTTCCAAAAAAGTGATCCTGCTTGAACAAAATTTGACCAACCCGCTATACTCAAATTACTCTTGTCTGTCACGGTTTGAAAATCTTCTGTAAAAAAGGGAACTAATCTTGTTCCTTTCATTTCAATATCTTTTTCAGAGCGAGCAATTAATTGGTAATCCGAACCAAATTTGGTCAGAACCCCTCTCACTTTTCCTTTACCTGTTGGAACAGTATTAGTTGCAAATCGAGCATAACCGCTTGTTCTAAAATAGATTTGATTTCCATTTTTATCTATAAGATACCAATTTGTTCCACCACCTACATTATTAGCCTCTTCAAAGAATTTACGACCAATCGCCGCTTCAGAAAATTGAACGTCATTCAATTCAACTAAAGTATTTAAATGAGATGTATTTAGTAAATCAGGAATCGTTAAGGTTTCAATTAATTGCTTTTCGTCCAATGTGGTACAGGAAGGATAAAGCACGTTTTTATAATCATTTTGCGATAATCGACCTACTGACGCTTCGTTAAAAGCATTCGCATAAATTCCACCTATTCGTAATCCATCAAAATAAAAATCCGTATATTGATTTTTAAGTTTTATATAAACTTTATTACCCAAACGATAATCAACATACAAATTGCTAACATCCACGGGCACACTGAAACCTACTGCAGGAGTATTGGCTGTAGCCAAAGTTTGAAACGAAATTACTTTGAAAAAATTCCCATACTCATCTGATGAAACAACATAGGCTTCTATAATATCATCATAGGAATATTGTGACACTACTGAATTAGCCGTTTTATACACTTCGGCTATAGTCCGATTGGTTTTTAAATCGGGTTGGTTGCAAACTAATGGTGGCATGTTGCTTTCTTCAGACACACAAGAGGAAAAACCTAGGAAAAGTAAAAAGAATCCCGTTCTGATTTGATAGTTGATTTTCATAAACAAACGATTTATTATAAACTAAAATTGAGATTAACATAATACGTACGACCGTAACCATAAAAATATTTATTGCCAAACGAGGGAGTACTACTGGATGCATCTTGGTCTCGCTGTCGGAAATTGGCATTCCGTGCTTGTTCATACCCACCTGTTATATATTTAGTATCCAAGACATTATTTACACTAAAAAAGAGTCCTACATATTTTTTGCTGAGACGCCACGATTTTCCCCCTATAACATTGAGCAAGGCTACAGGATCTAATTTTTCTTGTTCTAAAAGTACTTTGGCACGTTCTTCTGTGGCTTCTGGAAAAGAAAAGCTACTGGCTGGATTAGTATAAAATCGTGCTGTTCTGGCAATTGGCGAAACATCCACATAGCGATCATTTAGATAATTAATACTGGTGGCTACCCACCAATATTTGGGATTTCGGTATTCTATGTTCCAACTATAAGCTTGTTGTGGTATTCCTGCCTGTTTGTAATTTTGTAGTTGCGTTTTCCCAAAATTGAAACTTGGATTTTGATTTTCAACGGTTGATAAAGCATCATTATTAACCGTTAAATTAGGATTATTAGCATAAGTATATTGTCCATACGCTACAGCAAAACTAGTTTTCAACGTCGCCGTAACCGGATATTCTAAACTCCATTCGAGTCCTATGTTTTTCTTATCTAAATGCGTTAACGTTTGCCCCACAAAAGCATTTGTATTAGTATAACCAGCACCATTATCAAAAATACCATCAGCATAAAAAAAAGTGGTATTAGTCGCATTTTGTAAACTTACATAATAAGCAGTTAAACGAATTTGTAGTTTTGGAGAACGATAATAATAGGATACATCAAGACTGTTGAGCGTTTCACTTTGTAGTCCCTCAATCATTGAATTGTTTAGGCGTGCATTAGGAAAACTGTTTTTGAGCGAAGGTGCTTTTGTCAAATGTGCCGCATTAAAAGTAACGGATCGTTTTCCCGATATTTTAAAAACCAAACCCCCTTTAAAACCAGCGTTTTCAAAACTTATTTTTGGGCTTTCGCCAAAAGAAATCGTTTCATAAATTCCGTTTTTATATAAGCCTTCGCGTTGGTATTGGGTATTGGAAAAGCTTTGTGCCAAATAAAAATCAATACGGTTATAGGTAAATTTGAATTGAGTAAACGCGTCGAAAGTAGTTGCAAAATAATTGAAATTATAACCGTACTGCTCCCCTACACCTACTTTCCTATTAGGATTATTTAAGTCTGACTGGGCTTGACTCCCTTTATAAAAAGAATCAATATCTTCAAAATAGGCACCGCCTAGCAAATCTGTTAGCTCTTGATAATTATGCGATTTTAGGTTTGAAAAACTAGCTCCTGCATTCATACTAAGATGGTTGCTGATTTGAGTGGTAAAAATCGTATTAGCAACAACCGTTTGATCATCTGTACGATCTTCATAAAGAACATAATGACTTTGAGCAGGTTGGTATCCTGTAATTCTACCGTTAGCATCTTTAATCGGACTTTGATTGGCTCGATATAAGGCTTGCCAATTCATTTGAGGTTGGGCTAAAAACTGAGTCTTATTTTTCTCTGCATTTTCATAATCAGGAGTAAAAGCACCTGAGTATTCGCCATTATCAGATGCATATAACGAACTATAATAACTCGGTAACTTTCGGTAATAGGTAGGATCTGGGCTGTTGGCATTTTGATAATCAATGTTGCTATTACTTACTTTTCCAAATTGGTACATCAAACTGGTAGCAAGGCTGCTGTTGTCATTGATGGCAAAAAAATGATTCAGCATCAAAATGGGTTCATCAATGGTTTTGACACGGGCATTCCTTTTTTTTCCATTTTGATCACCCCAATACGGATTGTAGGTACTTGATGTTAATTGAGTTACTTCACTGGTATTGGCAGCATTTTTACCTCTTTGATTGGGCGTATATATTCCGGTGAAGTTCAATGCTTGTTGATCATTCAATTTCTTTTCGATACTAACAAAAACTGAATTCGCATCATACGTAGTCCCTTCAAAATAGCCCTCAGTTGCCCATCGCTTTCCCGCAGAAACTACATATGCCCAACCCGTGGCATTCATTCCCGAAGCATGGGTGACCATGGTACGCCAACTGTAATTATTATTTGTACTTGACATAGTAATTCTTGTACCAGTTCTATAAATAGAAGCTCGGGTATTGATTTCCTGTGTGCCTAAAACTCCTCCAAAACCATATTCCGAAGCGGTGGTTCCTAATGTCCATTCTTGATTTCGAGTAGCATCATTAAGTCCGCCCCAGTTACTCCATTGTGGTCTACCATCATATAACTTATTCATCTTGATGCCATTGATAAATGTATTGGCTTGTTCACTATCCAAACCGCGAATTCTAAAACGTGCTTGTCCCCAGTTGAAAGCAGCCACTTGTTGAAAAGCATCTTTGGTAGATTGCAATAAACCCGAAGTGCTTTCGGTACCACCATTATCTTCGTTTAAGTCATTTTCAAAAAGCCTGATGGTACTGCTTTGCTGTTCCGTAATAACATCTTCTTCTAAGAGAATTGTACCTAAATTTAGTAGTACACCTGAATTAATGGTTATAGAAATCAAAGCATCTTTATATCCTTGAGTATGGATTAATAATAAAACATCACCTGCTATAGTTTGATCAATAACAAAGGTTCCGTTGGAATTCGTTAGTTGCATTTGGTGAGTATTCTGGATCGAAACCACTGCATTATTGATGGCTTGTAATGTTTTAGATTCAAGTACTGTACCTGTAACCCCAGTTTTATGCTGACTCCAGGCTAATTGTAACGATAATAAAAAGAAGAACAATTTTGTATCCATACTCAAATTTTATTTTTAAATAATTTTGATTTGCCTTATTGGTTAAGGCAATAATTAAAAAAATTAAATTTGTTTTTGGAATGTGTGGTAACTATCAAGCAAAGCTAAAGTAAGAAAAAAATGATTTAAAATTACAAATTTGTAATTTTTTTCTGAGCAGGGGTTTTTACAGCAATCCGAATAACGGAAATATGGCTCGAGGTAGTAAACACAAAAACAGGAAAATTTCTACTTTGGTTAAGACTTCCAAGAAACAATTCTTTTGATAGCGAAAGGGCATAGTGCAATCCCCTGTCTAAAACCGAAGAATCTTGTTATATTTGCACTTTGTATAAAAACGAAGTATATGAGTTTTTTGGATATTGTTTTAGGAGGA
Source organism: Flavobacterium sp. (assembly GCF_049590715.1). Lineage (GTDB taxonomy): Bacteria > Bacteroidota > Bacteroidia > Flavobacteriales > Flavobacteriaceae > Flavobacterium. The sequence goes on along the minus strand of NZ_JBAWDL010000242.1, from coordinate 5,818 downwards.
TTGTTGCTTTATGGACTATTTAAAGGAATCAAAAACGGACTTTTTGTAGAGTTGGCTTCTTTTCTATCGTTGATTTTAGGGATTTATTTGGCAATCAAATTTTCCTTTGTCATCCGTGAAGTACTTTCTAGTGTTTTTCCTTGGTCGCCTAAGTCTATCGAAATAGTTGCCTTTGCATTAACCTTTATCGGCGTAGTGATTGGCGTACATCTATTAGCCAAAGTATTTACCAGCATAATGAGTTTTGCATTCTTAGGTTGGATAAACCGTCTCGCTGGTGGTTTTTTCAGTGTTTTAAAAATGATTTTGATAGTAAGTGTTGTACTCAATCTTTTTTATAAAATCAATTTCAATAATTGGTTAGTAAAACAAGAAACATTCGATAAATCACTATTTTACAATCCCATCCAAAAAGTGTCTCAATTTGTATTTCCAAAACTAGAAACTTGGTACGACGATGTCAAAGCAAGTGCTGGGGCTAAACCAGAACCTGCAAACACTAATAAAGAATAATATCGCCAAAGGAAACCCATTGGTAACCAAAAAATAAAACTAATAAAAAATTAAGTTTCATTAAGCACACCACTTAATCTCAATCACTTAATGGTTCAAAATAAGGATATGTCTTTTTTTATTCCCTCCAAATAATGAGATTTTTTTTTAGATTTTTTTCCTCATTCTAGCTACTGGAATATCGAGTTGTTCTCTATATTTAGCAATGGTTCTTCGGGCAATTGGATAGCCTTTTTCCTTAAGTAAGTCTGCTAACTGATCGTCTGGCAACGGTTTTTTCTTGTCTTCGTCCTCAATGATATTCTGCAATATTTTTTTGATTTCTAGAGTCGAAACATCTTCTCCTTGATCATTTTTCATCGCTTCTGAGAAAAATTCTTTAATCAATTTGGTTCCATATGGGGTTTCAACATATTTGCTATTAGCCACACGAGAAATCGTCGAAATATCAAGACCTACCAAGTCGGCAATATCTTTCAAAATCATGGGTTTCATCTTGGTCTCATCACCATCTAAGAAAAATTCTTCTTGGTAATGCATGATCGCATTCATGGTAACAAACAAGGTTTCTTGGCGTTGTCTAATGGCATCAATAAACCATTTAGCTGAATCTAATTTTTGCTTAATAAACTGTACAGCATCTTTTTGATCTGTTGATTTATCGCGAGAATCCTTGTAGGTACGCAACATGTCTTGGTAATCTTTGGACACATGGAGCGAAGGTGCGTTTCTGCCGTTTAGAGTTAGTTCCAGTTCGCCATCGATAATTCGGATAGCAAAATCAGGAACGACATTCTCTGTTATTTTGTTATTCCCAGTAAAAGCTCCACCAGGTTTTGGATTCAAACGTTCTATTTCATGAACTGCTTTTTTAAGCTGTTCGTTGGATACATTGTACTTCTGAATCAGTTTATCGTAATGTTTTTTGGTAAAAGCATCAAATTGATTTTCGATAATATCAATCGCTAGATCCACATATTCCGTTGGTGTTTTATGTTTCAATTGCAACAACAAACATTCTTGTAAGTCCCGAGCGCCCACACCTGATGGTTCAAGTTCATGAATAACATACAGCATCCTTTCAACCATGGCATCGTCAGTGTAAATACCTTGGGTAAAAGCCATATCATCTACAATATCAGCAATGCTACGGCGAATGTAACCCATGTCGTCAATGCTTCCTACAAGGAATTCTGCAATCTCCCGTTCGTTATCGTCTAAGATAAAAGTATTGAGTTGATTGATTAAATCTTGGTGAAAACTTACTGAAGCAACAATAGGCGATTCACGATCCTCATCATCATCACTGTAATTATTTGCCTGCGTTTTATAATCAGGAGTATCGTCGTCACTTAGATATTCGTCAATATTGATTTCGTCAGCTTCGATTCGCTCAGATTCGGCATCATCATAATCGTCGTAATCTTCATTTTCAAACTCGTCGTTTTCATAATTATCCTCCTCCTCTTTTCCAGATTCTAAGGCTGGATTTTCGTTCATTTCTTCCAACAAACGCTGTTCGAAGGCTTGCGTAGGCAATTGAATCAACTTCATCAGCTGGATTTGCTGTGGAGATAATTTCTGTGATAATTTTAAATTTAAGAATTGCTTTAGCATAGGTTGTGTTATGGGTTATTGGTTAGGAGTTATAAGTTTTGCGTTTTTACACAACACTTATTACATCTACCCCTAATAACTTTTTAATTATAATTCTATAGTTTATGGCTAACGACTTATTACTAATAACTCTTAACTCATAACTAATAACTTTTTTTTTTAAAATTCCGCATTTCCAGGCGTTCTCGGGAATGGAATTACGTCACGAATATTCGTCATACCCGTTACAAACAACACCAATCTCTCGAAACCAAGACCAAAACCAGAGTGCACTGCACTACCAAAACGTCTGGTATCTAGGTACCATGACAATTCTTTTTCGTCAAGACCCAGTACTTTCATTTTTTCAACAAGAACCTCCAAACGCTCTTCTCTTTGTGAACCACCTACGATTTCTCCAATGCCCGGAAAAAGAATATCCATTGCTCGAACGGTTTCTTTTCCAGGTTCTGCGTTGTCGTTCAAACGCATGTAAAATGCTTTGATATTCGCTGGATAATCAAATAAGATTACCGGGCATTTAAAATGTTTCTCGACCAAATAACGTTCGTGCTCTGATTGTAAGTCGGCGCCCCATTCGTTGATAATGTATTGAAATTTTTTCTTTTTATTGGCAGACGAATCTCTCAAAATATCAATCGCCTCTGTGTAAGATACACGTTTGAAATTGTTTTCCAAAACAAAATTTAATTTCTCTAATAATGCCATTTCGCTTCTTTCCGCTTGTGGTTTTGATTTTTCTTCATCTAACAAACGTGTTTCTAAGAACTTCAAATCCTGCGGACATTTGTCCATCGCATATTTGATCACGTACTGAATAAAATCTTCAGCCAAGTCCATATTGGCATCCAAATCATTAAAAGCCACCTCTGGCTCAATCATCCAGAATTCGGCCAAATGTCGTGACGTATTCGAATTCTCCGCTCTAAACGTTGGACCAAAAGTATAAATCTGTCCCAAAGCCATCGCAAAAGTTTCGCCTTCTAACTGTCCTGAAACGGTCAAGTTGGTTTCTTTCCCAAAGAAATCTTCTTTATAATTTACCTTTCCATCCTCTGTTCTTGGGGTATTATCAAAGGACAAAGACGTAACCTTAAACATTTCACCAGCACCTTCCGCATCAGATCCCGTGATGATGGGTGTATTCACATATACAAATCCTTTTTCTTGAAAATAACTATGCACAGCAAACGACAAAACCGAACGCACACGCATAATCGCTCCAAAAGCATTCGTACGCACTCTCAAATGGGCATTTTCACGCAAAAATTCCAGCGAATGTTTCTTAGGTTGCATTGGGAATTTTTCTGGGTCTGAATCGCCTAAAATTTCAAGCTTTGTCACTTGAATCTCAAAATTTTGTCCAGCCCCTTTACTCGCCACCAATGTTCCCGTAACCGAAACCGCCGCTCCTGTTGTAATTCTTTTTAAAATTTCATCTGGGGTATTTTCAAAATCTACCACACATTGTATGTTGTTGATGGTCGAACCATCATTCAAAGCAATAAATTGATTGTTCCTAAAAGTTCTTACCCATCCTTTTGCATTCACTTCCTGCAACGTCGTGGTGCTGTCAAGCAAGTCTTTAACTTTTATATGCTTCATTGTATGTATAAATAACGATTAAAATAAGTATATTTCAAAGACACAAATATAATTCATTTTTTCAAAGAATTTTGTCTCAATAAAGTTAATTAGGAGCTCTTTCCAGCTATTCGTTACAAACGAAGTTCACTGAACTCCTATAGAAATAAAAGTATAGTGAAGTAATCTTGTGGGGGCAAAACACCAGACCCCACAAGGATTTCCACTACTATCTGGGCTAGGGAGTAGTGGAATCATTATTTATCATCACAAAATGATTATTAAGATAGGGTATTTCACAAAGGCACACTAAGTAAACACAGAAAATTGCGAAGGTTTTAAAATGTTATAAATATCTTAGATGATCTTTTACATACGATTTATGTGTCGTCCCCACGGAACTATACTATGTAAATCAGGTATTGAAATTCAATTATGCTCGCGCCACCCTGGGGAACTTCGTAATTGGATATTTTCGGATACTACTAAATTTCTTGCGTTTTTATTTTTCTTCGTATTGTTTAGTCCATTTTGGTTTGTATTTAATATAAAATAGTATTGATATTATATTCACAACTCCAATTCCAATTCCCACACCATTATAAAATGCTGTCGTTGGGTTGCCTGTCTCTGTTAATATTATATTTGGTAGTCTTGAAAATACTTCAGCCATTAACGCAGAATATAGCCCAGACACACTCCAAAACATAAAGTTAAAATGTTTCACAAGGTAGTTTTTGCCACTTTTGGTTAAAACTGGATAAAGTCCTGCGAAAAGGGTCAAGCAACTTCCAACAGCAAACCAATGAAAAATCCCAAATTTCCCATACACTTTATAAATCATAAATGCTGTCAAGTTTAGTACCACCATAGAAATGGCATAAATATATCCCATTTGTTTATGCTTTTTAGTTCCTTTTGTCATAACTAAAACTGCAAGTCCTGTGATTAACGCTACAACTGAAACAATTAAATGTATCAATCCTGTTGTTCCGCTTACGATATTTTCCATTTTTTTAAATCTTTTATTTTGGTTTTTAATTATTAGCAAAAAATTGTTCGAAACTAACTAACGTTTTTTTTCAACATGTTGTAAATCAAATATTTATAAAATTAATTTTCTAGCTTATTTTTCTCTTTATTTTCTCCTTTTTCACCCGTTAGCTTAAGGGGTCAGGGCGAGAGTTTAGGGGATGAGGCACAACTTTAAGCCACTTTGAGATGGCTGGAAGTTTGTAACCGCTCAGTTTTATGCTTAACGTAAACTTGATGCGATAATTCCACTAAATTCCAACTAGCTCAAAATAGCGATTAGCGGATGGCTTTATTTCTCAAATCCAAATTCAATAAATTTTGCTCCAATTTCATTAATATTATTTATGCACTATTTTCGGATTTGCCAAATCATTCCAAATACAAACCAACTTTCCATTAAGCCAATTGCCCAAATCCGTTGTAGTGGCTGTTAGCAGTAGGCAAATTTCACAAGTATTCCTTAAACTGTTCTTCTTTTAGTGAATTCCATTCTTCTTTTATAATACTAAAATACACATCATTTTTACTCTTTCCACTTGAGTCTATATAGTTATTTCTAAAAAGCCCTTCTTTTTTTGCTCCAAGTTTTTCAATAGCTCTTTGCGATTTTAGGTTTTCTTCGTCTGCGCTAAATTGAATACGTCGAAATCCTATTGATTCAAAACCAAAATTTAACAATTCATATTTACAAGCTTTATTTAGTCCTGTACCTTGAAATTCTTCACCATACCAAGTCCAACCTATTTCACATTTTTCACTTGAATGGTTTAAATATCCATAACGTGTACTTCCCGCAATTCGGTTATTTAGTTTGTCAATTATTAGGAAAGGATAGCAAATTCCGTTGAGTTTATCTTTAATTGTATTTTCTATATATTTATCAAAATCTTCTTCATTTTTAATAAACATCCCCATAAAATTCCAAATCCCATCAGCGAATATTATTTCTTTAAGCTCTTGATTTCTATGATTTTCAAAAGGTATTAACAATACTCTTTCATTTTCAAGTATTATTTCTGTTTTCAATATTTCTGCGTTCATTTCGGTTTTTTTTTGCTTACTGCTAATC
>NZ_JBAWDL010000241.1:0-18925 GCF_049590715.1 Flavobacterium sp. | reverse complement strand
AGGCTTGTTTTGAAATATTATTCGTTTCTGTTTTTCTGCTAAAATAAGAGGGTACAGCAGGTACAGTATAAAAGTTGTACTTGTACGCAGGCGTTTGTGTTTGTTTCTTTGTTTTGTACTTATGATGAAGGGCTAGCATAAATCAATTTTTAAATGCTGGATAGAAAGAATAAAACTGATGTAGAACGAAAAATGAAGGAGTATGTTGACAGGTATCTCATGGAACAATTACATAGTTGTGGTTGTTTTGATTTTAACGGTTTGGTATTTATTTGTAGGGTTTCGATATTACTTTGGAGAGATCAAAGAATTTGTAACTGGTAAACGGAAACTTAAATTCCGTGCGTTTTCTAAAAAATCAATAGAAGCGCCTTATTCTGATTTTAGCTCTGCAAATTCGAAAGATATTTTAAATTCTCAAGATGAATTTGAAACTGCAGACACTGTTTTTAATGAAGTAGAAGAATTAGTAATAAAACTAAAAAATAGTATTACTGAAGCAACTCAAAAGAACTTTTCCAAAAAAGATTTTGAGGATTGTTTGCAATTGATTCTTAAAGAACATTCTTTGATTAGCAACTCTCCATTTCGTTCTTCAATAAACGAGTTGATCGTCTCTGAATGTGAAATACAGGATTCAATTCTTTTGACTTACCAAGAGATAGAAGCTCTTTGGAATAAAAAAAAATAAAATACTAATTACGGAGGAATAGCCCCTGTTTGTCCCAGTGCGGTACGGCTTATGTGAAAGGATGATGAGGTGATACAATAGCGGTATGTCCTCCGTTTTTTAATTGATTAATTCAATCTTAAAATAAATGTGTTATGAAAAAATGTAGTTGGAAATTTGAGAATGGTACTCCTAAAAAAATATGTTTTACGGGAGCTATTACGGTACTATCAGCTTTAAAAAATCAAATCTATAGTCAAGATGGGATTGCTGGAATTAATGAAGCAAATCAACAGGTGAGAAGCTATTTTGATGCTGGTACCCAATTGATGTATGCTATCGGTGCCATATTAGGGTTAATAGGTGCTGTAAAAGTATATCAAAAGTGGAATGCGGGTGATCCGGATACTGGAAAAGTTGCTGCAGCTTGGTTTGGTAGTTGTGTTTTTCTAGTAGTTGTTGCTACTGTAATACAATCTTTTTTTGGAGTTTAATGGATTTCCAAAATAGATAAATCTGATTTTATTTGAAGTAGGAACTTTAAACAGAAGAGTTATGGGTAACAGTGTATATCAAATTAATAAAGGCATTAATCAAAGTATAGAATTTAAAGGACTTAAAGCGCAATATATATGGTATTTAGGGGCTGGAGTTGTTGTTCTAATGATTGTTTTTGCTGTATTGTATGTAACTGGTCTTCCTTCTTTTGCTTGTGTTGGAATTATAGGTGTTTCAGGTGTCGTGTTGGTTTTTACAATCTATAGAATGAGTCAAAAATATGGGGAGTATGGTTTAATGAAAACGATATCTAAAAAGAAACTACCGAAATCAGTTCGAGTATACAGTAGAAAAGTTTTTATGATGCAGCGATAAGGTGAACGAAGATGCAATAAATGGTAAAAAACGATTGGAGATGGAAAAGAAAATGGATGATATTTTACCGATTATGGATGTGCAGCACGACTGCATTTTGTCTAAACAAGGAGATATAACAATAGTTTTTCAGGTAGAATTACCCGAGCTATTTACGTTATCAGATCAGGAATATGAAGCATTTCATCAATCTTGGTTAAAGGCCATAAAGATACTTCCAAAATTTAGTGTATTTCATAAGCAAGATTGGTTTATTGATAGTGCGTATAAGCCTGACTTTAGGAAGGACGAAAATAGTTTTTTGAGCCGTAGTAGTGAACTTTTCTTTAATGAACGTCCATTCTTGGATCATTGCTGTTATATTCTTCTTACCAAGAAACCTTTGGGAAGGAAAGCTTCCAATTCCTTGTTTTCTAATTTAATTAGGAGCTCTCCTGTTCCCCAAGAAACACTTAAAACGCAATTGCTTCAAGATTTTATTGATAGTACAGGACAATTCAAGCGCATATTGGAAGATTGCGGTTTTGTAAAATTAACTCGTCTGACTAATGACAAATTAAGAAGTCATAACCGTAAAGTGGGTTTGATTGAACAATATTGTTTGTTGTCAGAAAAGAAAAATTCAATTGTATTTAACGATATTTCTTTTGAAGATGGATTACGAGTAGGAGATAAGCATTGTCAAATATATACTTTGGGAGATGCCGCAGATCTTCCACCTCTTTGTGGTTCCCGCATTAACTACGACCGATACTCTACTGATAAAACAAAATTCAGTATTGGTTTTGCCTCTTCACTGGGACAGTTGTTATCATGCAATCATATTTACAATCAATATCTTTTTATTGAGGATGCCCAGAAAACAGTACAGAAATTAGAAAGTAAAAGATTGCGATTACAATCGTTATCAGCTTATAGTCGTGAAAATAGTATTGCAAGAGATGCTACAAATGATTTTTTAAATGAGGCAATAAGTCAGCAACGATTGGCGGTAAAAGCACATTTTAATGTGCTGGCTTGGACAGAAAACAAAGAAGAACTTAAAGATATTAAAAACAAGGTTTCTTCAGCATTAGCACAGATGGATACTGCTGCTAAACAGGAAACAGTAGGGGCAGCGCAGTTATTTTGGGCGGGTATTCCAGGCAATGAAGCGGATTTTCCTATGAATGACAGCTTCGATACGTTTGCTGAGCAAGGAGTTTGTTTCTTAAATATGGAAACAGGCTATCGCTCTTCATTGAGTCCTTTCGGAATTCGTTTAGGTGATCGTCTAACGGGCAAGCCAGTACACGTAGATATTAGTGACGAACCAGTAAAAAAAGGAATTTGTACAAATCGTAATAAGTTCATTTTAGGACCTTCAGGAAGCGGCAAATCCTTTTTTACCAATCACATGGTACGAAATTATTATGAGCAAGGAACTCATGTAGTACTAGTAGACGTTGGACATAGTTATAAAGGACTCTGTGATATGGTCGGCGGTTATTATTTTACCTATGATGAAAAAAATCCCATCCGATTCAATCCCTTTTATATAGGGGAAGGAGACGCTTTGGATACGGAAAAAAAGGAAAGTATCAAAACACTACTTCTTGCCTTGTGGAAAAAAGATAATGAAACCTTCAATCGAAGTGAGTATGTGGCTTTGTCCAATGCACTTCAATTATACTATGAAAAATTGGAATCCCATAAAGACTTATTTCCCTGTTTCAATAGTTTTTACGATTTCCTAAAAGATGATTTTGTAAAGGTATTAGAAGGAGATAGGGTAAAAGAAAAGGATTTTGATGTCAATAATTTCATGTATGTATTGCGACCCTATTACAAAGGAGGAGAGTTCGATTATCTGTTAAATGCGACTGAAAATTTAGAGTTTTTACAAGAACGATTTATTGTATTTGAATTGGACAATATCAAAGACCATCCAATCCTTTTTCCAGTGGTCACTATCATCATTATGGAGGTGTTTATCAGTAAGATGCGCAAGCTCAAAGGAATCCGTAAAATGATACTTATTGAAGAAGCTTGGAAAGCTATTGCTAAGGAGGGGATGGCAGAATATATAAAATATTTGTTTAAAACAGTTCGAAAGTTTTTTGGAGAGGCTATTGTGGTGACTCAGGAGGTAGAAGACATTATTTCCTCACCCGTAGTGAAACAGGCAATCATCAATAATAGCGATTGTAAAATACTGCTGGATCAGAGTAAATATCAAAATAAATTTGATCAGATTCAAGAACTCTTGGGGCTTACAGAAAAAGAAAAAGCCTTGGTGCTATCTGTTAATAAAGCCAATGATCCAGATAAAAAATACAAGGAAGTGTTTATTTCTTTAGGAGGCATGCAATCTAAGGTATACCGAACAGAAGTATCGCTGGAAGAATATCTCGCCTATACAACAGAGGAAACAGAAAAATTAAAAGTGCAGCAATACGCTAAAAAGTTTGATGGAGACATCAAAAAAGGAATAGCTGCACTGGCAATGGATATAAGAACAGAAATGTAAATGAAGAAGGATTATGAAAGTGAAGAAAAAAATCATGGTTTGTCAGATATGTTTATTGTTAATAAGTATTCCGGCTAGACCAGCAGAAACCCAAGCTGCCATTCCGATTATCGGATTGATTCAAATAGTAGCAAAAAAAGTGATTAAAGCTATTGATCTGAGAATTCAACGATTGCAGAATAAAACAATATGGCTTCAGAATGCTCAGAAAAAAATAGAAAATATCCTATCTAAGTTCAAATTAAACGAAATATCCGAATGGACTCAAAAACAAAGAGATCTGTATCAAAACTATTATGACGAACTAACGAAGGTGAAATCAATTATAAGCTATTACCAACGGGTGAAAGATATTTATCAAAAACAGTTGCGACTTATGAATGAGTATGATAAATGGTGGAAACTATTCCAAAAAGATAGTCACTTTACTGTAACGGAATTGGATTTTATGCAAAAAGTTTATTCCGGTATTTTGGAGGAAAGCATGAAAAATATAGATCAGATATTCCTAATCCTAGATTCTTTTACAACACAGATGACAGATGCGAAAAGACTTGAAATCATTACTACTGCCGCAGACCAGATAGATGCTAATTACGATGATCTTACACGGTTTAATAGACAGAATATTCTACTTAGTCTCCAAAGAGCTAAAACTAAGCATGAGGTGGATGTGATTAAGCAGTTTTACTCGATTCCGTAGATAAAATAAAAACTATGAAAAAGCTATTGTTATTGTTGCTCTTTATGGGATTGCTAACTTCAAACGTTCAGGCACAAAAAAGTCAAAGAAAAGTACTGATTCAACAAATTATCGCTTTAAAAGTTTACATCGATGCAGCGCAAAACGGCTATTCTATTGCTAAAAAAGGGTTAAACACTATTAGTGATCTGAAACGTGGTGAATTTCATCTTCATACTGATTATTTTATCTCTTTAAAAAAAGTGAATCCGAAAATAAAAAAGTATAGCCGAGTAGCCGAGATTATAGCCCTGCAGTTGGAAATTTTAAAAAGTTATAATCTAAATATTGAAGATTTGCAGCAAGGGGAATTATTTCACGGAAGTGAGCTGGATTATATCAAAAGGGTTTTTGATCGATTGTTGGATAATTGTAACAACACCTTAGCTGAATTGATAGCAGTCACCACCGATGGACAGCTTGAAATGAAAGACGATGAGCGAATGAATCGTATTGATGGTCTGTATCGTACAATGATGGATAATTACAGGTTTTGTCAAAGTTTTAATAATCAAACAAAACTACTGTATTTGTCTAAAATTCAAGAGAATAAAGAAGTGCGAAAGCAAAGTGTATTATATGACATATTGAAAGACTAATTATGAGAAAGTTATTGATAATAGGAATGTTTGCGTTTGGAATGCTTTTGCCTTCCAAGACTTTAGCGCAATCCCAGGAAATGCAGCAGTTATTATTGAATATAGAGAAGCTTGCTCAGTTCAAGCAGATTTTACAGGATATGAAAAAAGGCTATGTTATCCTCAATGAGGGTTATAATACAGTCAAAGAATTGTCTCAAGGGAATTTCAGTTTGCATAAGACTTTTATTGACGCATTGATGCAAGTAAGTCCGACGGTAAAAAAGTATAAACGTGTAAGGGATATTATTAATGACCAGCTACAATTGGTCAAAGAATATAAACTTTCATCAAAGCGCTTTCGAAACAATACACTTTTTAATGAGAAGGAAGTACAGTATGTAGGGAAGGTCTATGATAACCTACTACAGCAAAGTTTGCGCGACCTTGATGAACTAACTATGGTTATTACCGCTAATAAACTCCGAATGTCAGACGACGAAAGATTGGAATCAATTGATAGAATCTATTTTGATATGAAGGACAAACTGATGTTTCTTCGAGACTTTAATGCTAGCACATCTATACTTGAATTACAACGTTCTAAAGAGCTCAATGATGTGAACGCTCTTAAATCGATATATAAGTGAAAAATCAATAAAATATGTTATGAAAAAGAAAAATAATATTTTACTACTTATAATTACTATAATAGTTTGTCCTGTTTTGGCTCAAGCACAAGGGGTTGCAGATGATATGAGTGGGCTTCATGGAGTACTCGATCAGCTTTATGATGAGATGATGCCTTTGTGTAGCAATTTGCTAGGTATAGGACAAGGAATAGCTGGATTTGCAGCTATTTGGTACATAGGTTCACGAGTATGGAGGCATATTGCTAATGCTGAACCTGTTGATTTTTATCCTCTTTTTCGTCCTTTTGTTATTGGTTTCTGTATCATGATTTTTCCCTCAGTACTGAACATGATTAATGCAGTCATGAAACCTACCGTCACAGCTACAGCATTGATGATGGATAGCTCTCATAAAGCAATAGAAGTGCTTTTGAAGAAAAAAGAAGAGGCTATTAAAAGTACAGATACTTGGCAGATGTACGTAGGAGAATCGGGTAGTGGTGATCAGGATCGTTGGTATAAATACACCCATGATGATGGCGATACCTCAAATGAAGGAATACTCGATGGTATTGGAAATGATATAAAGTTTGCGATGGCAAAGGCCTCTTTTAACTTTCGGAATTCTGTAAAAGAATGGTTGAGTGAAGTTTTACGAGTGTTTTTTGAAGCTGCATCACTTTGCATAGATACACTCAGAACCTTTCAGTTGGTCGTGTTGTCAGTGCTAGGTCCACTGGTGTTTGGAATTGCTGTTTTTGATGGTTTCCAACATACATTGACAGTATGGTTAGCGAGGTACATCAATATTTACCTGTGGCTTCCAGTAGCTAATATTTTCGGCAGTATCATAGGTAAAATCCAAGAGCAAATGCTTAAAATAGATATCTCTCAAGTTAACGATTATGGTGATACGTTTTTTAGTCGAACGGATATAGCTTATTTAGTATTTATGATTATCGGTATTATAGGATATTTTACTGTTCCCTCTGTTGCAAATTACATTGTCCATGCAGGAGGAGGTGGGGCTTTAAATCAAAAAGTTACCAACATTTTCAGTAGTTCTGCTAATACTGCGATTAGCACAGCATCAACAGGAGTAGGAATGGCTGCGGATGCCTTGGGGAATGCAGCAGGACGAATGTCTCAAAGCATGTCCGCAAATCAAACATCATCTCCTTATTTTGGTGAGAAAGGCAGTTATATGGGGGATAAATTAAAAGGGAATTCTTGATAATCATTAAATAGATATGCCATGTTTAATAAAATGAAAAATATAGATACCGCTTTTCGTCATGTCAGAACTTTTTCCTTGTTAATAATTACGGGATGCATTATTATAAGCTGTTTTGCAGTATACAAAAGCTTTGGACTGGTTTCTCAAATGCAGTCTAAGATTTATATTCTGGCTAATGGAAAAGCATTGGAAGCCTACTCTTCAGATAGGAAAGACAATATTCCAGTGGAAGCAAAAGATCATGTAAAAAGCTTTCACAAGTACTTTTTCTCATTAGATCCAGATGATAAAGTAATTAAGGATAATGTAACAAAAGCATTATACTTATCAGATGAAAGTGCCAAAAGAGTTTATGATGATTTAAAAGAAAGAGGTTACTATTCGGGTATCATCTCAGGGAATATTAGTCAAACTATATATGTTGATAGTGTCTCAATTGATATAGATGTCTACCCTTATTATTTCAGATGTTATGCCAAGCAAAATATCATTAGGACTACTAGTGTAGTTCATCGAAGCTTAATTACTGAAGGAATGTTGCGTAATGTGTCCCGAAGTGATAATAATCCGCATGGGTTTTTAATAGAACGATGGATTACAGTTGAGAATAAGGATTTGAGTACTGAAAATAGAAAGTGATAAAATAGAATAACTATGAAGTTCTTATTCAAAGGAAATCAAAAAACGACTGAAAAGAACCCTTTCGTCAAAGAGAATAGTTTGATTATTTATTTAAAGAAGGGGTGTTTAGTTTTACAAAAAGAGTGGGCGGTATGGATGACTAGACAGTCGACTAAATTATCGGTTAAAAATCAATTGCTTGTATTTGGATTATTTATCGCTTGTAGTGTTGGCTATAGTGTTTATTTGATTAGTATGAGTTTTTCAGATTTGGTTCCCAATAAAATCACTGTAACTCAAATTATTAATCCAATAAATACTTTTCAAACTAATGATGCGACAATTCCCAAAAGTAGTATTGTCAGTAAGGTTGAATTGGATAAAATTATCCGTTTTAGAACTTACATGGATAGTTTAGCTAGAAGGACTTCAGGAAGAAAAATCTACGACAGTATTGTTAAGAATCGTCCTGGGCTATTAGATAGTCTTGCAGTTGTAGAAAAATATTATCAATCTAATTTTAAAAAAGAATATTATGGAAAATAAAACGAAATCACTGAAAACACTTCGACAACGTAAGTTGTTTATGATTATACCATTGTTAACGTTGCCTTTTATTACAATACTTTTTTCGCTACTGGGTGGAGGGAAAATTGAAGCTACAAATACACAATCAGTTTTACAAAAAGGATTTAATATAGCACTTCCAGATCCTAAATTTGATGAAGGATCTTCATTAAATAAAATGAGTTATTATGATGCGGCAGCATTGGATTCAATTAAAAAAGAAGAACAAATAAAAAAAGACCCTAATTATATAAGATATTCTTTTCTAGGAGATTCAATTAAGGTAACTAATGAAATTAATGATGAGAGTAAGAACTCAAAAAAGGGAAAAGGGGCTTTAAACACTTTGACCTATCGTGATCCAAATGAAGCTAAAGTGTATGCAAAACTTGATGCACTTCAAAAAGTAATTAATCAAGTAGCACCAACTCCACCCCAGCAATCGTATAATCAAGAATATGAAGAACACAGTAATGTTCCAATTTTTTCTAAAGATGTTGACAGGCTAGAACAAATGATGGAATCCATGAATCAATCGGATACGGAAGATCCAGAATTGCAAAAACTCAGTGGAATGCTTGAAAATATACTGGATATTCAACATCCAGCTCGTGTACAAGAAAAATTGAGAAAAATATCGGAAACCAATAAAGGTCAAGTATTTGCTGTTAGTGTAGGAGATAAGGAAGATATTGTTACTTCTTTAAAAAATACTAAAAATCCAAATGAAATTGGAATTCAATTTAAACCCAATGCCTTTTATTCTTTTGATGAGACAGAAAAAGAAAAGAATGTTCAAAATTCAGTTGAAGCTGTCATTCATGAAAGCCAAACGCTGGTGAATGGTTCTACGGTGAAATTGAGACTTAATACTGCAATTTTTATTGAAGGTATACTTATTCCTAAAGATAATTTTCTCTTTGGTGTAGCAACATTAAAGGAAGAAAGGTTGACCATTAAGATTAATAGCGTTCGATATCAAAATTCTATATTTTCAGTTGATTTAGCAGTCTATGATTTGGACGGGCTTGAGGGGATTTATATTCCTGGAGCGATAACTCGTGATGTTGCAAAAGCCTCTGCAGACCGTTCGCTACAAACTTTAGGAGTTAGTTCGCTTAATGATTCATGGGGAGCTCAAGCTGCAGGAATGGGCATTGAGACCGCTAAAAATTTTTTGAGTAGAAAAGTAAAACTGGTAAAAGTTATGGTGAAAGCGGGTTATCAGGTTTTAATTAGAGATGAAAACCAAAAAAAATAAAGATTCTAATTAACGGATAAATTAATAACTATGAAAAAGATAAATGTATTGGCAATGATGGCCACGGTATTATTAACGCTCAACGTATTTGGACAGTTGCAAGTAGAAAAAAGCGATGATTATAGAGTCCAATTGGATACAGTAGCTATCGCGTATTCTAAAACAACAAATATTGTATTTCCTTATTCTATAAAAAGCGTAGACAGGGGTAGTGAGGATGTGTTAGTTCAAAAAGCAAAGAACGTTGAAAATATTCTGCAGATAAAGGCTGCCAAATATGATTTTGCAGAAACCAATCTTACGGTAGTTACTTCGGATGGACAGCTGTATTCCTTCGTACTGCATTACGATGAACAACAACCATTGTTGAATTTGGTAGTGCCTAAATCTCGATATTCCATGCAAGAAAATTTCACTTCTGATGAAACTAAAAATGAAGAGGAATTACAATCGTATGCAGAATTGTCATTTTTCGAAAAGAGAAAATTGCCGGGGGTGAAGGATAAAAAATACGAGATCAAGCTTCAATTGAATGGATTATTTATCCATGAGAATGTAATGTATTACAGGATAAAAATAGAGAATCATTCCAATATCAATTATGATATCAGTCAGCTTCGGTTTTTTATTCGTGATCAAAAGAAAGCCAAACGGACTGCATCACAGGAAATAGAAATTAGCCCTTTATACACTTACAATAAAACAGAAACAATAGAAGGAAAGTCAGAAGTCTGTTTTGTATTTGCTTTAACGAAATTCACGATACCTGATGAAAAACATCTTGCTATACAGCTTATGGAAGATGAAGGAGGAAGACATTTGGAACTCCATATGAAAAACAAAAAAATGAAGCAGATAGCTGTGCTGTCTATTTTATAAGAATTGTAACCATTTAAAAATTGATAGTCATGAACGAGAAAAATTTTGAATACCTGAGAGATCAGGTAAAGTACAGCGGTTTCGGAGAAGGATTGGAAGCAGAGCTAAAGAAAAAAATTCAAGAACAACAGCCTAGTTTTACATTGAATCATCAGACCAAATATGGCGACACTATTGCTAATGCGACCTTGAATTTTAAGAAATCAGACCAAAGTGATATGTATTTCTTTAATTCTTATAAAATGAATGTATTAAAAGACAGTTCTAAGGAATCTTTAGAACAAACCTTTTACATTAATAAAGGAAGTAATATCACCATGAAAGAGGCTTATAATTTGATGGAGGGAAGAGCAGTTAATAAAGACCTTACCAATAAGGAAGGTCAACTATATAATGCTTGGATACAAATGGATTTTAAAGAAGCGGATAGCAATGGAAATTTTAAGCTAAATCAGTATCATCAAAATTACGGATATAATCTTGAAGCCACTTTGTCTAAGCATCCAATTAAAGAACTGGAGACCCCTAAGCACAAAGAAGACCTTATAGATTCTGTTAAAAAAGGAAATAAACAATTTGTAACTTTTTTAAAAGAAGGAAATGAGGTGAAGCAATTTATTGAAGCCAATCCTCAATTCAAAACCATTACTATTTATGATGGTAATATGCAACGTATTGATAACCGACAATCCAAAGTGGAAAAACAGTCTGAAGGAGAAACAAAGTCTGCTAAACAGAGTACCAAAAAGCAAAGTCAAAATGATGATGCTGAAGCTCCCGAGATACCACAGGAAAAAAAAAGGAGAAAAAAACAATCTAATTCTATATAGAAACTCATGGAAACCATAAAACCTTTATCCGATTTCTTTTCAGCAATTAAAAACGATTGTAGAATCAGTAGTACTCATATTGGTATCTATGCTGCTTTATTGCAATTTAGGATGGATAAGGGTTTTATTAACCCGATTGAGGCATTTAGTTATGAAATCATGCCCTTAGCAAAAATATCAGGTTCCAACACGTATCATAAATGTATTAGAGAACTCCATGAATATGGTTATGTCAGGTACGAACCTTCTTTTAAAAATAATCAAAGGAGTAAAATATATTTTTTTGGAAGTTAATAATAAACACCAGTTGTCAATGTAGTAAAGCCCTTTTTGGGCTTTTTTTAATTAATTTAAATCGCGGAAAGATGGAAGATGAAGTGGAAGATGTTAAATCAAAAATTACACCTGAAAAAGCTCGAAAAATGTTGAAAGAAGAGGGTATGGAAGTAACGTTAGAAGAAGCAAAAGAAATATTGCATTTCTTGAAGAAATTAGCTAATATAGCAGTGCTTAAATATTTGAAAAATGAAAAAGACAGCAGACTTATATGTACGGGTAAGCACTGATGAACAGGCAGATAAAGGTTATTCTCAACGTAATCAGGAAGAAATGTTGAGAAAGTTTTGTGGTTTAAATAATATTCAAATTAGAGATGTAATCTATGAAGATTATTCAGCCAAAACCTTCAACAGACCACAGTGGAAGAAAATTCTTTTAAATTTAAAGAGATATAAAAATAAGACAGATTTAGTTTTATTTACCAAATGGGATCGATTCAGTCGAAACGCTGGAGATGCATATCAAATGATTAATTTACTCCGAAAATTAGGAGTTGAACCACAAGCGATTGAACAACCACTGGACTTGGCTATTCCTGAAAACAAAATGATGTTAGCATTTTACCTTGCTGCTCCAGAGGTGGAGAATGATCGAAGAGCTTTAAATACTATGCACGGTATGCGAAGAGCAAAAAAAGAGGGTAGGTATATGGGTATTGCGCCATTTGGATATATTAATAAAACCAAAGATGATGGACGGAAATTTATAATGATAAATGAAAAACAAGCGACCATTGTTAGATGGGCTTTTCATGAAATTGCTAAAAAAGTTTTTAATACCGAATCAGTTTATTATTTGGCTAAAAAGAAAGGACTGACTTTAACTAAAAGTGGTTTTTGGGTTATGTTAAAAAATACTTTATACTGCGGTAAAATATTTGTACCTAAATATAAAGATGAAGTAGAACAGTTTGTACAGGGACAACATGAGGCTATAATTTCTGAGGAGCTTTATTATCAGGTACAAGATGTCCTAGATAGCAGGGCAAGAATGTATCGTCCTAAAATAGAAACTATAGATGAATTTCCTTTAAGAGGTTTTTTTCTTTGTCCGAAATGCTCTAAAAAACTCACTGCAAGTAAATGTAAAGGAAGAAGTAAGTATTATTACTATTATCATTGTGAGAGTAGTTGTAAATTCAGAATTAATTCTGAAGAGGCAAACGAAAAATTCATCTCTAATTTAAATACATTCGCTCCATTACAAGCTGTGAAAAAGTTATATACATCACTTATTTTAGAATCTTATAACAATAATACAAATGCTGTAAAAGATGAAAAAGGTGAATTATTAGCTCAAATAAAAAATTACGAAAAGAGAATGTCATATGCTCGTGAACTTCTTGTTACTGAACAAATTGATTCGGATGATTATCAGAAAATGAAAAATGAGTACGGTCAAATAATAAATAGATTAGAGAGTAAGCTTGATAATGTTTCAGATGATACACAAAGTATTGAGGGACTACTAAATATAGGGATTGACAGACTTCTACAGCTTAATTTTGCGTATACAAATGCCAACCTATCAGAAGCAAGAGATCTAATTGGTTTAATTTACCCCGAAAATTTTACATTTCGAAATAATCAATTCCAAACCGCTAGAGTCAATGAAATTGCAGCTCGTATATATCTGATAAACAGTATGTTAAATGATAAAAAAAACGGGACAAAAGAGTGTTTTTCCTCTTTGTCCCGTAAAGTGACCTTGACTGGATTCAAACCAGTAACCTCTTGAGCCGTAATCAAGTGCGCTATTCAGTTGCGCCACAAGGCCATTTTATGTTGCAAAGGCTTCAATTAATTAGTGATTAATATAACCTGATTGCGGGTGCAAATATAAGTATAAATGTGTAATTTGCAAGTCTAAAATGCAATAAAAATAAAAAAAAATGTCAATTAAGAATTATATACGTGATATTCAGGATTTTCCAAAAGAAGGAATTTTATTTAAAGACATCACTCCACTGTTATTAGACCCGAAAGCGACAAAAGAATGCTTGGAAATTTTAGTTGCTTCATTAAAAGGTCAATCTATTGATAAGGTAGTGGGGGCGGAAAGTCGTGGTTTTTTATTTGGGATGCTAATTGCACAAGAATTAAATGCTGGTTTCGTACCTGTAAGAAAACCCAATAAATTGCCTTATGATACAATTTCTACCTCGTATGATTTAGAATATGGTACTGATACTTTAGAAATACACAAAGATGCCATTCAAAAAGGAGACAAAGTGCTGATTCATGATGATGTATTAGCAACTGGAGGAACAGCAAAAGCGGTTTGCGAATTAGTAGAGAAATTAGGTGGCGAAATTGTACAACTTAATTTCTTGATGGAAATAAGCTTTCTTAAAGGAAAAGAAAAACTTCAAGGTAAAAACGTGTTTTCGGCATTGACTTATTAATCTAAAGCTCTTGTGGTAACATAATAACGATAGGCAATGATTGCCAACTGCCATTTTTTGGCTTTAGCCAAATCTAAATTTTGTTTGGTAAAGCTAGGAAGTATTATTTTATTGAGTTGGGCTAAGATTTTAAACATGTTTTTTATCAAAGATATTGATTTATTTTTATGAATTAAATCATTTTATTATCACAATTTAAGAGATATGCGAGCCACGAATACACTAGTGGGCTAGAGGAAGCCTTTAAACTAAGGAATTTGTGGCTCGCATATTTAATAAATTTGAACGGATTGAAAATGTTCTAAATTGTGACTTTACAACAATTTAGCCTATTTTTGCATTCAAGATAAATCAATCTTTTATTTGTTTTTGAAAATCGAGTTTTGACCCAAACAATTGAATGTTAAAATTGCCAATGAATTATTTCAATTTACATACCCATCAATTTACAAATAAAGAAGGTGTATTGGAATTAGTAAATCAATACCCGCAAGAATTTGATGCTAGCTTACCTTATTATTCCATAGGAATTCATCCGTTGTTTTTAAATCAAGATAGATTAGAAAACGATTTTCAAATCTTAGAACAAAAAGTCTCTCAGCCAGAATGTTTAGCCATAGGAGAATGTGGATTAGACAAACGTAGCGAAACACCTTTTAAAGTACAGCTAGAAGTGCTTGAAAAACAGTTGCTATTAGCTGAAAAACACCAAAAACCAGTTGTAATTCATTGTGTACATGCTTTTCAAGAATTAGTTGAATTAAAAAAAAAAATAAAAATTACGACTCCAATCGTAATTCATGGATTTTCCAAAAAGGAGCAACTTGCAAAACAACTTTTAGAAAATGGATTTTATCTTTCATTTGGCAAAAATTTATTACGAAATTCTGAGTTGAAAACAGTGTTTTTGAGTACACCAAATGATAAATATTTTCTTGAAACCGATATGGTTGAAGAAGAAATACAGGAAGTATATGCTTTGGCAGCAAAATATAAAGAAGGAACAGTAACAGAAATACAAAATCAGATAAATAATAATTTTAAAATTGTTTTTAAAACGTACATAAAAATTTAAAACAGAAACAAACCTAAAATAAAAAATATGGCAGAGTGGACCGAAAGAGCGGAGCTTTTATTTGAAAAAGAAGGATTAGAAAAATTACAACAATCACATGTGTTAGTGGTTGGTTTAGGAGGTGTAGGTTCATTTGCAGCTGAATTTTTAGCTAGAGCTGGCATAGGAAAAATGACTATTGTAGATGGTGATGTAGTTGATATTACAAATATTAATCGGCAACTTCCTGCTTTGCATTCCACAGTAGGACAGCCTAAAATTGATGTTGTAGGAGACCGATTGATGGATATTAATCCTGAATTAGACTTAATTCGAATCAAAGAATTTCTGTCACCAGAAAGAGCTTATGAAATAGTTTCTAAAGAGTATGATTATATTTTGGACTGTATTGATAGTGTAACTCCAAAACTTAATTTGATAATATCGGCTAGACGCCAAAAAGTAAGGATCATTTCCAATATGGGAGCAGGAGGAAAGATGGATGCTTCAAAAGTGAAAGTAGCTGATATTAGTAAAACAACCAATTGTTATTTGGCAAAAACCATTCGAAAAAGATTAAAAAAAGAAAATATCAATAAAGTAAAAGTCGTTTTTTCATCTGAAATTCAAAAAGAATCTAGTCTGAAAATGACCGACGGCTCAAACTTTAAAAAATCATTTTACGGTACTAATAGTTATATGCCAGGTTTATTTGGTTTATATGCTGCTGAAACCGTAATTCGTTATATTCTTAATAAAAAGTAAATAAAGTGACTAAGGTTCTGAGTTCATAACTAATAAAAATTTATAATCTCAGTTTCTTAGAATCTATGCAACTTAAAAAAACAAAATGATACAAACAGTAATTTTTGATATGGATGGCGTAATTGTAGATACTGAACCAGTTCACCGTTATGCCTATTTTCAACATTATAAAGAATTAGGAATTGATGTAACGGAAGAATTATACACCACTTTTACAGGACTTTCCACTCGAAATACCTATCAAAAAGTAAAAGATAGATTTTCTTTAAATGGAGAAGTTGAGGATTATATTTTAAGAAAAAGAGCCTTGTTTAATGATGCTTTTGACACCAAGGAAGATTTACAATTATTAGATGGAGTCGAAAATTTAATTAAGGATTTTCATCAAAACGGAATGCAATTAATTTTAGCTTCATCTGCATCCAAAGTAACAATAGATCGGGTGTTTACTCGTTTTAATTTACATCCCTACTTTACACATATTGTAAGCGGTGAAGATTTTCCACAATCTAAACCGGATCCAGCTATATTTTTACATGCCGCTTCGTTATCTATTGCACCCAAAGAAAACTGTATTGTGATCGAAGATAGTACAAATGGTGTGAAAGCTGCTAAAGCGGCTGGCATATATTGTGTGGGCTATAATAGTGTGCACTCTAAAGATCAAAATTTAGAATTAGCCGATATAGTGATTAGTCATTTTGATGAATTAAATTTTTCTACTGTAGCACAATTTTAATCAGTGTTTAGGCTTTAATTAACAGTTAAAACATAACTATTTTGTACTTTTGAATAAATAAAATGATACGAATTATGAAAAATATATTGATTGCTTTTACGATACTATTATCGCAACTAACATTGGAAGCTCAAGTTAGAATTCCTCAACAAAGTCCTAAAGAAAAAATTAACCAAACGGTTGGATTAACTGATGTTGAAATTGTGTATTCCAGACCATCGGCTCGCGACCGTATCGTTTATGGAAACTTAGTTCCTTTTGGGAAATTATGGAGAACAGGAGCTAATGAAAATACCGTAATTTCATTCAGTGATGATGTGGTGATTGCTGGAAAAACATTGAAAAAAGGAAAATACGCTTTATATACCATTCCTAATATTCAAACTTGGGAAGTTATTTTCTATAAAACAATTGATAATTGGGGAAATCCAAAAGTATTTGACGAAGCAAATGTTGCCTTGAGAACAACTGCCAAAGAAATAGCAATTCCTAATGCTGTAGAATCCTTTACAATTGGCATTAACGGACTGGATACAAATGGTGCTAACCTTCAATTTTCATGGGAACATTCACTCGTTTCCTTACGATTTGATGTACCTACTCATAAAATGACGATGGCAAGTATTGAAAAAGTGATGGCGGGACCTAAAGGATCGGATTATTATGATGCTGCACAATATTTTTACCAATCTAATGGAGATAGCATCAAAGCCTCGGAATATATCGATAAAGCTTTGGATTTGACTCCTGAAAAACCATTCTTTTATTTGCGTTTAAAATCATTAATTCAAGCTAAAAATGGAGATAAAAAAGGCGCTATTGATACGGCTAAACAATCATTGGCTGCCGCCGAAACCGCAGGAAATCAAGATTACGTTAAATTAAATAAAGACAGTATAAATGAATGGAGTAAATAACCCATTTGTTTTATAAAATAAAAAATCCCGTTTCAATCATTTGAAACGGGATTTTTTTATGGACTAAAGTATTTTAACTAAGGGAATTTACAATATTTTTTTTTAGAAAAGAGAGAAATATTAAAATTAACTTAGTAAAATAAGGTTGTTTGATTTGATAACTTTTTGAATTTTGTCAAATGTTAATAAAAAAATATTTTTATTAAGTTTTAACCCCATCTTTTTCCCTCACAAATAAACTCTGAATAATAACAGACAAAATGATAGTAAGCATTGCTCCAATGAAATTCAACCACAAATATCCTAAGGTTTCTTTTCCGCTTGGATAAATGCTATTGGTGAAGTAATAAATTACAAAAATTGTTAATTGACTGATGACGGCACTATAGAAAATAGCTTTAGATTTTACATATTTTACATAAAAACCAACCAAGAAAATCCCTAAAACTGTACCATAAAAAATGGATCCAATGATATTCACTAACTGAATTAAATTCTCAAATAAGGTTCCAATACAAGCAAAAAGAATGGCAATAATTCCCCATAATAAAGTGAAAAATTTAGTAGCATTCAGATAGTGCTTTTCTGTTTTTTCTTCTTTTTGATTGCGTTTGTAGATATCAATAGCTGTAGTCGAAGCCAAAGCATTCAATCCTGAAGCAGTTGAAGACATCGCTGCAGAGATAATTACGGCAAGCAATAAACCAATCAAACCTTTTGGTAAATAATGCAATATAAAATGGAAAAACACATAATCTTTGTCGTTTGTCTCATTATTGCTGTCTGCTTTCAGAATGATTTCTTTGGCTTTGTCTCTAAGATCTTTTTCTTTTAAGGATAACGCTACTAACTCTTTTCGAAGTATTGGATTATCAAAATCTTGATTCAATTGGTCGATATACAACAAATTAATTACTTTTTTATCTTCGGATAGGGTTTCTAGATCTTTTTCTAAACTGTGGTATTCGGTTTTGTAAATCGATTTTTCAATTGCAATTTTGTTATTAGGATTAAAATTCAATGGTACTGGGTTGAATTGAAAAAAGACAAAAACCATCACACCTGTTAAAAGAATGAAAAATTGCATTGGAACTTTTAGTAATCCGTTCATGATTAATCCCATTTGGCTTTCTCGAACAGATTTCCCGGAAAGATAACGTCCTACTTGTGATTGATCTGTTCCAAAATACGCTAAAGCTAAAAAGAACCCGCCTGTGATTCCACTCCAAAAAGTATATTTATCCTCAGGATCAGTGGAGAAACTAACAATATTCATCTTGGAGTTTGCGCCAGCAATATGCATTGCAT